>NZ_VUMH01000010.1 GCF_009696265.1 Desulfovibrio porci | reverse complement strand
AGGATTTCATCGGGGCCACGGCCATCAACCGTATGGCCCGCTTTTACCTGGACCCGCGCGACAACCGCACCCCTGCGGACTACTACGAGCTGATCGGGGACGACAACGGGGTGTTCGGCTGCATGGGTCTGCTGGCCTGCGACAACGTCTGCCCCAAGCAACTGCCGTTGCAGGACCAGCTGGGCATCATGCGCCGCATGGTGTCCGCCGAATCCGTACGCGGCATCCTGCCGGAATTCCTGCGTAAAAAACTGCAGGGCTGCGGGTGCGGCTGTCAACAGAAACAGCTTTGATTGATGTGCGGATCAGCTTCCAGCTGAATCCGGCGATCTGCGCGTGCTTGAGGATATAACTATGATGTCAAGATAACTATATAACTTTGCAAACCAGCTGCTTATAGATCTGTCATGACCATTCCCCACACTCAAACCTGGGGTGTGGGGATAGTAGGAGCTTGGAGCGAATACTTGGTTCTGACAGTCCTGCTTGGCCGGCAGCTGGCGAGCGGCCCCGCATTTGCCGGTAACTTATGCGGGGCTTTTCTTTTGGCGAACGACGGCCGCCGGAACGGATTTTTCTGTGCGTGTGGTGTGGTTGTAAAGGCTTGCATTTTCCAGGGTGGAAATATCAAGCGTTTGCCCGCTCTGCGGTAAGGGATAAGATTCGCGGCAAACCACCTTTTCCTTTTCGGACGGACCGGGCATGACTGGGGCATGGCCGCATTGTGAATGGTGCAACGGGTTCCAGTTACGGCTTGCATTCTGCGACCGGGGAAAGAGCAAGGAAGAAGAAGAAGAAGAAGAAGAAGAAGAAGAAGAAGAAGGGCTTACGCAGATACCTCCTGCGTAAGCCCTTATATCTTATGGAGCCGCCTGTCAGATTTGAACTGACGATCTGCTGATTACGAATCAGCCGCTCTACCAGCTGAGCCAAGGCGGCAAGTTCCTATAATTACTAAATTATGTCCCTTTCATGTAGAAATTGCGTGCGAGTCAGTTGCTCTACCAACCGAACCGCGCTGTCGGTCGGCTTCTATTGCCAAAAAAGAACCGCTCTGTCAATACGGGCATCAGGCCCGTTCCAGCACCAAGGGAATGGCATGCAGTTCATGGCTGATTTCTTCCGTAGGTTCCAGCTTCCAGGGTGTGTTTTCGGGCCAGCCCAGGCGTTTCGCCACGGCCTTGGCCACGCCGGCCACATTGAGCACCGGATGGCGCTGAAAAACCTGCGGCAAACCATAGGTCAGGTTGCAGACCAGACATTTGCCGGGCCGCTGGCGCAGTTCAAAGGCCAGTTGCGCCCTGACGGGCGTCACGTTCCGGCAGACCAGCCGGATGTCGTAGGCCCCTTCCTCGGCGCCGCCGAACAGGGCGTCAAAAAAATCATCGGTCCGTTGAGCCGGAAAAATTTCATCCACAAAAGCCTGATCAAGCGTTGCCACGTTCTATACACTCCTGCTGAGAGATACGCGCCTGTTACGGCGCAAGCTGACGCAAATCCTGATCCGTCACGCGCTGATCCGTGCCGGGCAGGCGCTCCAGAGCGAAATCCGGCAGCAGTTCCGCCGGACTCACGGGCACGCCGCGCGGGTTGAGCCCGGCCAGCCGGGACAGCAGTCCCACAATACGGCGCGGGGTTACGCCCTGTTCCCGCAAGGACCGCAGGGCCAGACTCCGGTGGCGTTTGGCCAGACGCCGGCCCTCGCCGTCCAGGAGCAGCGGAATATGCGCATATTGGGGCGCGTTATGGCCAAGCAGCCGCAAAAGCGCGATCTGGCGCGGCGTGGAGGGCAATATGTCGCGCCCGCGCACAACCTGATTCACGCCCATGAGCGCGTCGTCCACGGCCACGGCCAGTTGGTAGGCCACCACGCCGTCGGAGCGCCGCAAGGCGAAATCCCCGCCGCATTCTTCCAGCCGGAAGGACTGCGGCCCCAGCAGCGCATCTTCAAACTCGACGGACTCGCCGGGGCAGCGCAGACGCACCGCCGCCCTGCGGCCGCTCCTGAACAAGGCCTCGCGTTGCGCCGCGTTCAGCTCACGGCAGGTGCCGGGATAAGGCGCGCCCGCGTCATCCACATGCGGGGCCGCGGCCAGCAGGCGCAACTCCTTGCGGGTGCAGAAGCAGGGATAGGTCAGACCGGCGGCCTCCAGCCGGGCCAGCGCTTCCGCGTATGCGGCTCCGCGCCGACTCTGTTCATACGGCCCCAGCGGGCCGCCCACATCCGGTCCCTGATCCCAGTCCAGTCCCAGCCAGCGCAGGTCTTCCAGCAACGCCGCCGCAAACTCGGGCCTGGAGCGCTGGGGGTCAATATCCTCCAGCCGCAGGATCAGAACGCCCTTGCGCGCCCGAACCGCCAGCCAGGCCAGCAGGAAAGCCCAGGCGTTGCCCAGATGGGCATAGCCCGTGGGGCTTGGCGCCAGTCGCCCGCAGATCCGGGCGGACCCGTCCGCTCCGCATGGCGGCATAAAATTATTTTTTGTTCCAGGGCATGGCTGAAAGCAGCAGCCCCAGGCCGCAGAAGCCGGTCACCCCGGCGAACACCAGCCCCGCGCCCACAAAGGCGGACAGCCAGATCATGGGCGGCCAGACGAACACGCCCGCCAGACCCAGCAGCACCAGCGCGCCCGCGCCGATCTGAATCTGGCGGAACAGGGGCATGCGCTGTTGCCCGCGCTCCACAGGCAGGCCTTCCTTGGCCCAGGCGCTGACGCCGCCCTCCATCTGCCAGGCGGGACCACCGGCCAGTTCTTCCAGCAGATCGCTCTGCTTGCTGGTGCGGTTGCCGGAATTGCAGGTGAAGACAATAGGCTGGTCCGCGTCGGACAGGGCCAGATGCGACCATTTGATGACTGAAAGCGGCGCCACTTCCGCGCCGGGCACGCGCACCGCGTTCACTTCATCCGGTTCACGGATATCGACAAGACGGATTTTTCCGTCCCGGAGTTTCTGCAACGTTTCAGCCGGGCTGATGACGGGAAGCATATATCCGCCTATGATTTCTTACGGTTTTTGGCGCCGGAAGTCTTTTTATTTTTCTGATGGGAAGAGGAAAGCGCCTTGCCGGAGGATTTTTTCTCCGCAACGTTGCTCACCGTGCTTTTGCCATTTTTGGCGGACTGAGTGGCTTTGCTTTTTTCCGCCCTGGCGGCCTTGACGAGCGCGGTCTTGCGTTCGCCGGAAACCTTGGTATGGCGGCGCGTGTCGCTGCTGGCCACCTGCACGACCTTGTCGCGTGAGACGCGGCGCGTTTTGACGGCGCGGCGGGATTTGGCCGGACTTTTTTTCGAGGCGGAAAGTTCGCGTACGGCCTTTTCCTCGGCGTAGTCGCTGAGGCGGCTTTCGGCCTGGGCCACCAAATTTTCATTGCCTTCAAAATTCACGCGGCGCGCGCCCAGAAAGGTGCTGCTGAAATAGGGATCGCTGAGAGAGTTGATCCGCACGGTGGTACGACGACGCGGGCTGTGGATGAATTTCCCGTCGCCCACGTAAATGCCCGTGTGGTAGCCCCGGCGGGGGTGGCGGAAGGCCACGATATCGCCGGCGCGCATATCTTCCTGGTTCTTGATGCGCTCGCCCACCACGGACTGTTCCCGGGCGGTGCGCGGCAAATCCACGCCCACGCTCTTGTAGGCCCAGCAGACAAAGCCCGAGCAGTCAAAACCGCCCGGACTGGAACCGCCCCGCACATAGGGGGTGCCGATGGCCGAGCGGGCTTTGCGCAGCAACTGGCGGCTGGCCTGGGCCTGATCCTCGTCCAGCGCCGCCTCATAGGAGCGGCGGAAGCGCTCCACGCGCAATTGATCATCATTGGTGCTGTTCTGCTTGGTCGCGCAGCCGAACGCCAGACCGCAACCCATAATCAGCGCGCATATTTTCAGATACTTACCCATTCGCACTCCATTCCCGGTGATGGCCGCTCCGCCGCGCGGACGGCGGGCAACGGGACAAAAAAACGGGCAGGTCCGTCCCGCCCATTTCGGCATATGCCTGTATCAGGCCTTCATATCCAGCAGTACCCCCAGCATGGCGTCGCCGGTGCGGACGGTTTGGGCGTTGGCCTCATAGGTCCGCTGTGTGGAGATCATCTGCGTCATTTCACGTCCCAGATCCGTGCCGCTGGGATTCACGAACTCCGGCGGCATGGACGGATCACTGTTTGTCGCGGCGTCGAGCCGCCCGGCAGCGCCCGCGTCCTGAAGCACGGCATCCAGACGCACGCCCCGGCCGCCGGGACCGGTGGCGTAGACCGCCCGTTGCGGCGTAAAGCCCGCCGTGTTCACGTTGGCCACATTGTGCGCCGTGACGGCCATACCCCAAGAGTGGGCATCCATGGCCGACGCGCCGATATACATGCTGCCGGTAATGCCGCTCATCAGTCTGCACCTGTTTGCGATTTTTCTAACATAAAAACCTTTCGCTGCAAAACGCTTTTTCCAGGGCCGGTCCGCCCCCGCCGGGGCCAAGGTTCATGCGCTTTTTCGGGCTCTCCGGCCGGGTTCAGTCCCGCTCCGCGTTCAGGACGTCGCGCTCGATGCGGGCAAAGGCGTTGTGATTATGAATGGATTCCATGCTCTCCACTTCCACGCTGAACCACTCCACATGCGCGTGCCGTGAAAGGCGCTGGGCCACGTTGCGCACCACGTCCTCCACAAAGGCCGGATGGGCGAAGGCGTGCTCGGTGACGAATTTCTCGTCCTCGCGCTTGAGCAGGGTATAGACCGCCGAGGAACCCGACTCCTCGGCCATATCAATAAATTCCTCCAGCCAGGAAAAACCGTTCATGCGCACGCTCATGCGCACGATGGAACGCTGGCTGTGCGCGCCCTCGCGGCTGATGGCCTTGGAACAGGGGCAAACGGTCATCACCGGCACGTCCATATCCAGCAGAAAGGATTGGCCGCTCTCGTCCAGTTCGCCGGTGAGGCGGCATTCATAGGCCACCGTGCCGGGGCTGCCCGAAGCCGGGGCCGTCTTGCGGATGAAATAGGGAAAGCTGAAGCGCGCCCAAGCCCGCCGCGCGCCCAGGCGCTCCTTGACGGTTTCCAGCAGGCGGCGCACCGACTGATAGCTGATTTCCTCGTTCCACCCTTCCAGGGCTTCCACAAAACGGCTCATGTGGGTGCCCTTGAAGGCCGAGGGCAGATCCACGCCCAGATCAACGCTGGCCACGGTCTGCTGGCGGCCCTTGGCGCGGTCGCGCACCAGCAGGGGCAGCCTGAGTTCGCGCACCCCCACGCGGTCAATGCTCAGGGGCACCGTGGGGGCATGGCTTTGTACGTCTTCCATCAGGCCAGATCCTGTCCGGTTGTGGTCACGCTGAACGTGCCGTGCTTGACGCCGCGGCAGGAGATCAGCCGGTCGGCCAGAGCCCGCACCCGCGCGGCCTCGCCCTTGAGCACCAGCACCTCCAGGCAGTTGTAATGATCCAGATGCACATGCAGGGTGGTCACGATAATGTCGTGATCGTCATGCTGGATCTTCATCAGCCGCCGGGCCAGATCGTTTTTATGATGATCGTAGACCAGGGTCAGCGTGCCCGCGCCCTGGCCCCCGGCATCCCGCCAGTCATCCTCCACCAGAGCTTTGCGGATCAGATCCCGGATGGCTTCCGAGCGGTTGGAATAGCTTTTGCGCGCGCAGAGCGCGTCAAAAGGCTCCAGCAAATCCTCATCCAGCGATACGCCGAAACGCACTAATTTTCCCATGTATTCCGCCTGCCGTCTGTCTCGTGCCCGGCGCGCGTCCCTAGAGCGGAACCTGTTCCGCCCGGACTTCAGGGCGTCCCGCGCCGGATTTCCCATACCTGCACGGTCACCGGCACAGGCTGGGCGTAAAGGGGCTCCACCCGTGCCGTGTGGACGCGCCGCCCCTGCCAGCCGCCGCCGTGCAGGGCGTGCAGAAAAGCCTCATAGACCGAGCGCCCCGGCTCGGCCACCCAGGCCGCGCCGTCCGGGGCCAGGGCATGCGTCAGAAAACGCAGCACCGGTGCCACAAAACGCTTTTCATACATGATGTCCCCGCCCCAGATCCGCGCCATGCTCCGGGCGCGCACCGCCGGACGCCGCCAGTCCATGACCGTCCAGCAGGGCTGCGCCACCGCGTTGCGGTCCGCATTCAGGCGCGCGAAGCGCAGGGCGTCTTCCTCATAATCCACAGCCGTGACCCGAGCGCCCAGCCATTGGCCCACCAGGGCGGTGAGGCCCAGGCCGCAGCCCAGATCCAGGCAGGCGCGGCCCGCGATTTCCTCCCGCCGTTCCGCCAGCCAGCCGGCCAGAGCCACGCTGGACGGCCAGAGTTCGGTCCAGTAGGGCAGCCGCTCGTCCTCGAAATTGCGGGGATCGTCGGTCATGGCATCCCAGAGCTGCTCCAGGTCGGCGGCGCGCGTCAGACGCCAGAGCCGACCGGCCGCGTTGACGGCGATTTCCGGCGCGTAGGCCTGCAGGGGCGTCTGTTCCACGGCTTCCCGCCCGGCCGGAGCTGGCATTGAGGACGTCGGTTTCACGTCCGGCAATATAGCCCAATGGCCGGGGGCTGTACAGCGGGCCGCATTGTCTCATGGCGGCGCTTCTGCTATGGTGCGCCACGGAGGCTGACGGAACCACATATGGGGCAGGATATTTTTGATCTGATCATCGTCCTGGCGCTGGTCTTTTTCGCCGGGCGGGGTTTTGCGCACGGTTTTGTGGGCGAAGTGGCCGGGGTGGTGTCGCTGGTGGGCGGCTTCTGGGCCGCGCATGCCTATCATCCCCTGCTGTCCCCGCGCCTCACGTCCATCGCCGATCCGGCCTGGCGGACCATCGCCGCCTACGTGCTGATCTTTCTGGCCGTGATCCTGGCCGTGGCCGTGCTGGCCCGCATTCTGCAAAAAATCCTTTCCTTTTCCTTCGTCTCCTGGGCGGACAGGCTGGCCGGCGGGCTGCTGGGCCTGGCCAAGGGCGTGCTGCTCTGCGCGCTGGCTCTGCTGGTGCTGCAAAAATTCTTTCACGATGCGCCCTTTATGCGGCATTCGCGCGCCCTGCCCTATTTCAACGCCCTGATGGAGCAGGTGCGCACCTGGCTGCCGCCCGATCTTGTTTCCCGGCTGGGAATCTGAACCCCATAGTATAAAGGATGCACCGCGTCATGGAAAAAAGCGCCCTGGAAGAACTGCAAAGCGTCATCGAACGCCTGATCAGCCCGGACGGCTGCCCCTGGGACAAGGAACAGAGTCCGGAAAGTCTGACCGACTACGTCATTGAGGAAAGCCACGAGCTTGTCAGCGCCATCCGCTCGGGCAAGGCCGACGAGATCCGGGAAGAACTGGGCGACGTGGCCTTTCTGCTGCTCTTCGTGGCCCGCCTGTGCGAGAAGCGGGGCCAGTTCAACTTTGACGACGCCCTGAACACCAGCCGCGCCAAGATGATCCGCCGCCATCCGCACGTCTTCGGCGATACGGTTTTTGAAAATCTGGACGAGCAGCTCAAGACCTGGGAAGCCATCAAACGCGCCGAACACGCGGACGCCGACGGCAAGCCCCAGGGCGTTTTCGACAGCCTGCCCGCCAGCCTGCCGCCCCTGGTCAAGGCCTACCGCATCCACTCCAAGGCCGCGCGCGCGGGCTTCACCTGGCCCGAGGACGAAGAGGTGGAGCAGCAGGTGGAGGCCGAATGGCTGGAATGGCTCGACGCCTCGGCCAACGGCGACGCGGAAGCCCAGAAGCATGAGCTGGGCGACCTGCTCTTCAGCATCACCGAGCTGGGCCGCCGCAAGGGCATCAAGGCCAGCGAGGCCCTGGATCTGGCCACACTGCGCTTTCTGCGCCGCTTCGCCCGCATGGAGGAGCTGGCCCGGGAGCAGGGTCGCGATTTCACGGAACTTTCCCTGGATGACAAGGACGAACTCTGGAACGCGGCCAAGGCGGAGGAAACAGCCGCATCCGCCGACAAGGCCTGACGGAGACGCCATGCCCCTGCCGCGCCGCACGCCCCGCCTTCTGGCTGTTCTGCCGGCCGTTCTGCTGATCTGCTGTCTGACGGCGGCCTGCACGCCCCCAAAACGCGCGGCGCACCCGACCGGCGTCCCCTCAGCGGCGGCCGCCGCAGGCAACGGCCTGCCCAGAGCCGACCCCGGCTATCTGCAATGGCTTGAACGGCAGTCCATGCTGGGAGCCGCGCCGGAACTCACGGCCCAGGTCTCGGGCACGGAACGCATCTGGCGCAACAGCAGCACGGCCCGGCGTCTGCCCGTTCTGCTGGGAGCCGCGCCCAACTGGTTCGCGCTCAATCCCTACACCGTCAGCGCCGGTCAGCCCCTCTTCCGGACGCTGTCCGGCGGGAGCGGGGGCGGCTTCCCGGACGTTCTGCCCCAGGCCGGGCTCAACGGTCTGTTCATTTCCCCCACCGGCGAACGCGCCGACATCTGGAACAAGCGCAACCAGCCTTCTCCCGGCGGGGAAAACGTGGCCTCCCTGCGTTTTGATCCGGCTCTGGGCGCGGACGCGGATTTCGAAAAACTGGCCCAACGTCTGGAGCGGCTTCAGGTCCAGACGGGCGGCGAACTGCCCCCGGCGGCCACGGGCCTGGGACCGGATTTCATACTTCAGGCCCGGCGGGCCGCGCGTTTCGACGGCGTCTACGCCATGATCGCCGTGCCGCAAAAGGACTGGGACATTCTGCCCCGCCTGCCGGACGAATGGGAGTGCCTGCCCCTGCGACCAGAAGCCGTGGCGCAACTGGCCGGGCGCGGACTTTTGCCCGAAGCCCTGGTGCGCGACAGCCTGCCCTGGGCCACGCCCGGCGGCTGGGCCGCGACCGGCGAGGTGCGCGGGGCCGACGGCCAGATCCGGCGCTGGGTCTATCGCTACAGCGGCGACGCCCTGCGCCCGGTGCTGCTCTGGCAGGATCCTTCGGGCCAGGCCCGGCGCATTTTTTCCGCCGCCATCATCCAGCATACCGGCCTCCAGCAGCAAACCCTCACCGGCCTGCGCCTGGAAGCCCTCATGGGCCTGGACGTGCCCCCCGGCGCGGCGGAAGACGCGGCCCAGACACAGCCCCCCCATCCCAAAGGCGCAAATATGCCGGACCAGACCCGGCTGACCCCGGGCCTGGACGCTCTGGACGAGGCCGCGCGCGAGGTGCACCGCTACGGCGGCTGGGCCATGCAGGACGACGTGCTGCCCCCCTCGCTTACGGCGGCGGTGCTGGCCGGGGCCGTGGATTTCACCCGCGACACCATCACCCCGGCGGCTGCCGCCTATGCCCTGCTCAGCGGCGACGCGGCGCCGCTGGCCGCCCTGCTGCGCGCCGCGCAGGCCGCCGGTGTGGACCAGAGCCGTCTGGCGCGCGGCCTGCACGACTGGCAGGCCGTGGACTGGCGGCCCCTGCTGGACCTGCCGCGCGGCCGGGAACTGATCCGGGAGGCACAGAAAAAAGCCGGCGGCCCGCCCGATGCCCTGCGGCTCTGGACCACACCGGCCTCTCTGGCCGCGCGCGCTCTGGGGCTGAAGCCCTCCGACGCAGCCGCCTCCAGCGGTCCCGCCGCCACTGCGGACAAGAACGCGGCCCTGCGCGAAGCCTGCCTTCTGCTGCTGAGCTGGCGCGTCGGCCTGCCGGGCCTGAGTTTTGTAAGTCCGCAGGATCTGGCCGGGACGCTGGACCTGCCGCGCGCCACGCCGGATCTGCCCGCCAGCCTGGGCCTGACGCCCCTCTGGCTGGAGAGCGCCACAGGCTCCAGACCGCCCGCGCCGCTGGCCTTCGGCCCCCTGGACCGGCAATGGGCGGACGGGCAAAGCTTTCTGCACGCTGTGAGCGGCCTGCTGCACGCCCGCCGCGACACGGGCCTGGCGCGGGGCAGGCTGCTGGCGGTGTTCAGCGGCCCGCCCGGCTGCGCGGCAGTGCTCAGCGCGCTGCCCGATGGCGGCTATTGGCTGCTGGCGGCCAATTTTTCCGCTGAAAAGCGAACCTTTTCCCTGACCCTGCCCAACGGCGTCACAGCGAACGCGGCCCGCGACATTCTCAGCGGCCGGGCCCCGGCCTCCGCTCTGGCGCAAGACGGGAGCGGTCTCAGACTTGATCTTGACGCCCGCCAGGCCCGCCATCTGCTGCTTGGCGGCCGGGCGGCGGATTTGTTTCTCTCACGTCAACCAGGAGCGACGCCATGACCTCAGACAAAGCCCCCAATCCTTCCCCGGACGCCACGCCGGAGAGCGGGACGGACGCCGCTCCGGAAGCTTCGGCAAACGCGGCTTCCGCTCCGGCGGATGCCACGGCCGCGTCCGGCGGCCGGGATGCCGACGGCGGACGGCCCGCGCGGGAAACGCGCAAGGACGGCATGAACGCGCCCGCGTCCAAATCCGCGCCGGTTCCGGGCCGGGCGGACAACTTCTTTCAGGCGCTCTGCCGCCTGGGCCCTCTGTTCCTGCTGCTGGTGCTGGCGGCCCAAGCCTGGCCGGACTTCTGGCAGGCCTGGCGCGGCGACGCCCTGTATTGCCCGGCCGAGATCCAGAACATCCGGATTTTCCTGCACACCGCCCAGAACGGGCCGTGGCTGGCCCCCACTGCGGGTTCGACGCCCGAACTGGCGGGCCAGATAACCTGCCTGGCCGCACAGTGGCCGGGCTTCACCTGGTTCATGGCTCTCCTGGCGGTCCTGCTGCCGCAGGCCGCGTCCGCCCTGCTCTTTCCCCTGGCCGGGGCGCTGGCCGCGGCTCTGGCCCTGCTGGGCGTCTGGGGTCTGAGCCGCGCGGCGGGTTTCGGTCCCAAGGCCGCTCTGGCCGCCGGGCTGATTCTGCTCTGCGCGCCGATTTTTGCACCCCTGGCCCACTTCACCGGCTCGGCGGCTTTATCCGCCGCCCTGCTGCTCTTTTCCCTGCTCTGTTTCTGTCACGGCTGGCAGGCCAAGAGCGCCTGGTTCTGCCTCCCGGCGGGCTTTGTGCTGGCTGGTCTGGCGGGTCTGACCGGCGGGCTTTTCCATCTGCTGCTGCCCCTGCTGGCCAGTGTTGTTTTTTTGCTCTGGCGCGGCGCGTTCCGCCGGGCTCAGGCCCTGGACGCCCTGACCGGCTTTGTCCTGCTTTTGCTGCTTCTGGCCGGCTGGCTGGGCAGCGTCATTCTCTGGACCCACGCCGAAGGCTATATGCAAAGCCTCTACGCCACGCTGGCCCGCTGCCCCTGGCCCCTGCCGGCCCGCTGGTGGTGGCCCCTGGCCGGGGCCGCTCTGGGCCTCGCGCCCTGGCTCGCCCTGGTGGTCTGCGTCTCCTGGCAGCGGGTGCTGCGTTCGGCCTGGAGTGATCTCAAGGCCTCCCGCGCGGAGCGCGCCGGTTCGGCCTTTGTCTGGATCAGCCTGGTTCTGGGCTGCCTGTTCAGCCTGCTGACGCCCGCCGCGCGGATGCAGGGCGTGGCCGTGGCCCTAGCCTGCCTGGCCGCCCCGCTGCTGGGCAAAGCCCTGCTGCGCCTGCCGCACCTGGGCAGCCGCCTGTTCTACCTCATCGCGGCCCTCTGCCTGCTGCACGCCGGCCTGGCCCTGACTGCGGCGGGCTTCGGCTTCTCCCTGGACTGGACGGCGCGCTTTTTCTCCCATCCGCTCAGCCCGGAACAGCGTGAAATGATTCTGGGCCTCACGGCGCTGCCCGTGCTCGGCGTGCTCTGTCTGCTGACCGCCGTGGCCATGACCCGCTTCATCCGGCGGGATCATCCGGGCGGCGCGCTGCTGTTCTGCACGCTGGCGGCCGTGATTCTTACCCAACCAGCGGCCCTGATGCTCGCGCCGGAGCTGGCCGCCCTGCCGCAGGCCGGTTTGAGCCGTCTTCAGGATATCCAGACCCCGGCCGCGCCGGAAAACAGCGTGACGCCCGCCGCGCCGGACGCGGAAAAAATAGGTGAAATTCCGGCCGCGCCGGAAGCCGCTCCGGCTCTGATTCCGGATCAGGCGCCCGCGCGGGAACCCGTTGGGGCGAAGAATGCCCCCTTGACGGAACAGGAAGCCGCGCCCGCCGTTGCTCCGGAAGGCGACGCGCCCTTGGCGGACCCCCAGCCGGAAGCGCCCGATGCGGGGGATGCGCCCGCCGCGCTTCCCGCTCCCACCGGCAATTAAATCCCACCCTCAGACAACAACAAGCCGCTCCGGAGAATATCCTCCGGAGCGGCTTTGTTATTTGAAAAGCCAGACGCAACCTTAAAAACAGTTCGCCGTTTTCAATCTCAAACGCACTGCGCCACAGGTACGTCCTCTTCGCAGATGACGGTATTCCGCCCCGCTTTTTTGGCCTGATAAAGGCAATCATCGGCGCACTTCACGGCCGAAGCGAATTCCACCATGATTTTCTTTCTGGTCCGCGGCTGCGGCACGGTAAAGCTGCTCACGCCGAAACTGGCGGTGATGCGGAGGTCCACGCCCTCGGCGGAGATAGTCATGTCCTCCACGCCCCGGCAGAGCCGTTCCGCCACGGCTACGCCCACCTCAAGCGCCGTGCCCGGCAACAGAATGACGAATTCCTCGCCGCCGTAACGGCAGGACAGGTCATGGGGCCGTAGCAGCGAGGATATTTTTTCGGCGAAGGCGCGCAATACCGCATCGCCGCACAGATGACCGTAGGTGTCGTTGACTTTTTTGAAATGGTCGATGTCCGCCATGATTATGGTTGACGGAAGTTCGCTCTGCCCGGCTCCCTCCAGAGTATCCGCCACCACGCTTTTAAAGGAACGGCGGTTGTACAGACCGGTCAGCGGGTCTTTGGCGGACAGTTCCTTGTACTTCTGGGACAAACGCATCAGTGCGGAAACATTTTTGTCCAGTTCCACGACCATTTGATTGAAGGCCGTGGAAAAGTCGCCCATGAAGTTCACCCGGTGCTGGTATTCCCCCTTGGCGATGCATTGGGTCTGCCAGGTAAGATGGTACAGATTGGATTGCAGGGTCTTGAGCGCGCCGATGACGCAGCCTTTACCCTTGCAGACATACTTGAGATCCCCCCTGCCCAGCGCGTACGCCAGACGGCGGATATCCCAAAGCAATGCGTGCAGATCTTCGATTCCCTTGAGGCCCCGGAGATTTTCGGGGATCTCCCCTTCATGGAACGAGTTCCGCGCAAGCACGTTCATTACGAAGTCGAGAAGCTCCTCCGAGGGATCGGTGAGATTCTCGAGCTGTGCGGAAGGGTTGAGCATGCGGTACGCTTATGGTTTTCAGCGCTCCTGTCAGGCCGCGCTTTTGGGTTTGACCTCAAAACGGCAGGTCCGGTCGCCCGTGCACCAGCAGTCGATTTCCTTTACATCAAAATCCTGGCCGGTGAATACGTTGAAGATGCCGGCAATAAAGCCTTCATCATAGGTGCAGACGGCGTGCTCCATGTCGGGCAGGCCCGAGCAGTCAAGGTCTTCGGCCACGGTCAAGGTGAAACGGGCGTTTTCCCGGTCTTCGCTTTCCATCCGCAGAAGGCCGACCTTGAGATCCAGCAGGGCGCGCTGCACGCCGTCCACGAAATCATCGAACGATTCGCGCGGCCCGACAAATTTTTCGCAAAAATTTTTCCCGGCCAGAAAGCCCGCCTCATAGAGAATGCGGTCGGATTCCTCTGTGCCGTAGCGCGCTTCCAGAACGTCACGCAAGGTATACTGGAACAGGCGGTAGACTTCGATGCGCGTGGTATTGCCGAGGTTGGGCCTGCCGTCCTCAATATCGCCGATAAAATCCCATGAAAACCGGTAAAGCCGAGATTCCATAAAACATCCCCATAGTTATGACTGTATTTAGATGATCCATTAAATAAAGTCAATTTTTGATACCAGCTTTCAGCAGCAACTTCAAGCACACGCCATGCGGAAGAAAAAACTCAAAGAACGCTCCGCGCACAAAAAAACGCTCCGTCAGACGGAGCGTTTTTTTGTGCGCGGAGTGCGCGACGTTCAGCGATTGATAGGCGGCGCGTTGCCGCCGGCCTTGAGCATTGTGCCCAGATGGCGACGGGCCAGGGCCAGTTCCTCTTCCGTGACGCCGGGCATGTCGCGCGGGCGGGTGCCGCTCATATCGTTGCCTTCTTCCACAATCACCAAGGCGGCGGCCATGCGGCCCATGACGCAGAAAAAGCGTACCGGGTCCCAGCCCTGGGCGCGCACCCACTCCGCCGCCTGGGGCGAATAGAGAAAGTCCGCTTTGCCGTTGCGCAGCACCGGATGGGCCTCTTCCTTGTTTTCCTTGGCCCAGGCCCGGAAGCGGGGCAGGATTTCAAGAAAACCGACCAGTTCCTTGTCGGTGACCGGCGGCTGGTTGTCATAGATTGTGGTAACCTGGACGGCCTTTTTCTGGGCGGCGCGCGCCGCCAGCGCTTCCGGGGCCGGAACCGCCAGCAGGCTCAGGGCCGCAGCCAGCACCGCCGCCGAGGCCGGACCGGCCCGGAAAATCCGGCGCCACAGCGCCGACAAAATAAAATAACCATTATTCATTCAATACCGAACCGCACTGATTTTAGAAAGTCTGTCCATATTGTGATAGGACTCCACATACCGCAGGGTGCCGGTTTTGCCGCGCAAAACCAGCGAATGAGTCACCGCGTGACGGGCGCTGTACCGCACGCCGCGCAAAAAATCGCCGCCGGAAATGCCCGTGGCCGCGAAGAAGCAGTCGTCGCTGCGCACCAGATCATTGACTGTAAGCACTTCCCGCAAATCAATGCCGGCCTCGTTGATGGCCTCTTTTTCCACATAGGACTGCGGGTCCAGCCGGGCCAGAATCTGCCCGCCCATGCCCTTGATGGCGCAGGCCGCCAGCACGCCTTCCGGGGTGCCGCCCGTGCCCATCATCAGGTCCACTTCGGAACGCGGGTCCACAGCCATCAGCGAACCGGCCACATCGCCGTCGGTCTGCAGCTGGATGCGCGCTCCGGCTGTGCGGATTTCCTCAATCAGACGCTGATGGCGCGGTTTGTCCAGCACGAAGACCACCAGGTCCTGCACGCTTTTGCCCATGGCCTTGGCCACGTTGACCAGATTGTCTTTAACCGGCGCGTCCAGGTCAATGACGTCGCGCGCCTCTCGCGAAACCACCAGCTTTTGCATATAAAAGCTGGGGCCGGGATTGAACATATTGCCCTTGGGAGCCACGCCCACCACGGAAATGGCGTTGGGCCGCCCGTAAGCCAGCAGATTGGTGCCTTCCACCGGGTCCACGGCCACGTCCAGGCTGGGGCCGTCGCCCATGCCCACCTTTTCGCCGTTGTAGAGCATGGGCGCGTGGTCTTTTTCGCCTTCGCCGATGACCACCATGCCGTCGATGTGCAGGGTGGCGAAGCTGATGCGCATGGCATCCACCGCCGCGCCGTCTCCGGCCTCCTTGTCGCCCCGGCCAAGCCAGCGGGCCGATGCCAGGGCCGCGGCTTCGGTGATGCGTACAATATCAAGGGCCAGGTTTTTCTCCGGTGCTTCCGCCATGACATCCTCCACTCATGGAACTGCGTTGTTTGGAATCTGTTTTTACCCCACTGCGCGTCGGGCTTCAAGGGGAAAGCCGGGCGACGTCACAGGGCCGGCGTTCCTTACGGCAGCCGATAACGCCCGGCCACCGGCGCCTGCCAGCCCGCGCCGAAGGGCACCCGGCTCACATGCAGGGCCAGCGGCTCCTGGCGGCGCTTGAATTCCGCCCGGAACAGCTTGTCGCGCACCTCACGACAGACGTCGTCGAGGGGTTTGTCCACGCTCTCCGCCGGCGGTTCCAGCAGGGCCTCCAGCACGGGATCCAGCTCCTCGTAGGGCGGGATGCTGTCCGCGTCTTTCTGGCCGGGGCGCAATTCGGCGGATGGGGCCTTGTCGAAAACATTTTGGGGAATGATTTCCGCGCCCCGGTATGTATTGTACCAGCGGGCCACGGCGTAGACCTGGGTTTTGGTCAGGTCCGCGATAACCCCCAGCGCGCCCACGGCGTCGCCGTAAAGGGTGCAGTAGCCCATGGCCCCTTCGCTCTTGTTGCCGGTGTTCAGCACCAGGGCTTTGGCCCGGTTGGCCAGGGAGGTCAGCAGCGTGCCCCGGATGCGGGCCTGCACGTTCTCAAAAGTCACCTCCCCCTCATAGGGCGGGAAAAGATCCAGACCCGGTTTGAGCGCTGCCTCAAAGGCGCGCATCAGGGGTTCGATGGGCAGGGTCACGGTGGTCACGCCCAGATTGTCCGCCAGTTGGCGGGCGTCGGTCAGCGAACCCTCGCTGCTGTAGGGCGAGGGCATCAGCACGCCGGTGACGTTGCCCGCGCCCAGAGCCTCCACCGCGATGCAGCAGACCAGGGCCGAATCCATGCCGCCGGACAGGCCCACAATGGCCCGCTGCGCGCCGCATTTATGCACAAAGTCGCGCGTACCCAGGGTCAGGGCGCGCCACTCGGCCTCTTCGGCGCTTTGGCAGAGTTCTTCCACCGCGTCCGCGCCGTGACCGGCCGTGTCCACCACCAGCACATCCTCGGCAAAGGCCTTGCCCCGCGCCAGCAACTGGCCGGTGGGGTCAAAGGCCAGGCTCTGCCCGTTGTAGATGCGGCTGTCGTTGCCGCCCACCAGATTGACCGAAAAAAGGTGCACGTGATGCCGGGCCGCCACGTGTGAAAGCATGTGCTCGCCCGCCTCCTGCGCCCCCACGCAGAACGGCGCGGCCGCCATGTGCACGACGGCGTCCACCCCGCGCTGGATCAGCTCCATAAGCGGGTTGTGCCCGCTGGCGTACTGGGTCTGCCAGAAAGCGCCTTCCTCGGCCACGGCGTCCTCGCAGAGAACCACGCCCAGCCGCCAGCCGCCCAGAGTCAGAATGCCGCAGGACACGCCGCGGTCAAAATAGCGCACGTCGTCGCCCTGGCCGCCGCTCCGGCCCATATTCTGATAGACCTTGCGCGAAATCACCTGCCACTTGCCCTTGTCCACCAGCACACCGGCATTGGAGAGCAGGCCGACGGCATAGACGCTGGGCACCGGCGCGCCCACCAGAAGCGGCGGCCCGTCCTTGAGGGCGTCGGCCAGATTCTGCAGGGCCGCGCGGCAGCCCTGGGCGAAATCGGCGGCGCACAGATAGTGGCCCGGAGTCACGCCGCAAAGGGCCAGTTCCGGCGTGACGCAAAGGTCCGCCCCGGCCTCGGCGGCCCGGCGCGCGGCCTCCAGAATGCGGGTCTGGTTGCCGGCCACGTCGCCGGTGACGCTGTTGCACTGCAGTAAAGCGATTTTCATGAAGTTGCCTCCCCCGAATTAAAAGTATCCATGCAAAGGCCCGCCGGGCGCTGCCAGCGCCTCCACCCGGCGCGTGACGGCCGGGTCCTCTTCCAATGGGGGGGCATGAAAAGGCTTGAGGCGGGCGTCCAGAATCAGGGGCGCGGCGCAGGACCAGTGCTTGGCGCGGGTCTGAGCGTGCGCGCCGTAGCTGTCCGTGGCCGGGTCCGAGCGGGTGAAGACCACCCAGAGGAAATTGTCCAGACCGGCGGCGCAGAAAGCGGGATCGTCCACCACCGCCACCAGCGGAAAGCCTTCGCGATTGGGCCAGGCCTCCAGGCAGCGGGCCAGGTCTTCCAGACGCGGGTCCGGTTCGCCGCGCTCCAGGCTATGCGCCGGGCCACGCAAAACCAGCATCCCCGGCCCGGCCACGCGCGCTTCGGAAAAGCCCTCGGGCAGGTCCGGCAGGGCGCGCGGCTCCAGGGCCAGTTCGCGCCGCTTTTCCCCGGCCGAGGCCCAGATCAGCTTGGAACCCTCGTGCAGACCGCTACCCGTGTAATCCAGGGTGTCGCTGGTGCTGCGGGTCAGAAAATGCAGATCGCGGCTGAAGTCGGCGCGCTCCAGCACATGCCGCAGAAAGGCGGGCACGTCGCGGGCGCGCAGGCCGGGCGCATCCTCATGCGCGGCCAGCAGCACGTACTTTGCCAGGGCGGTCTGGGTGGCGCCCAGCAGGTGCAGGGCCGCCGTGAGCAGTTCGCGCGGCTTGCGCTGCGCCTCATAGGGCGTGTAGCGCTCGCTGCCCAGCGCCAGCAGAAGGGGATGCACCCCGGCGACGTCCACGGCATGCACCTCGAGCACGCCCTGAAAAACCTGCGGCACCAGGGGCGCGGTGAGTTCATGGATGAAGTCACCGAACACCGTATCTTCCTGCGGGGGACGGCCCACGGCCGTAAAGGGCCAGACCGCGTTCCGGCGGTGATGCACGGCGTCCACCTTGAGCACCGGGAAATCATGCCGCAGGCTGTAATAGCCCACATGGTCCCCGAAGGGCCCCTCGGGCTTGAGCTCCGGCACGAGACGCCCGCTGATGCAGAAATCCGCCTCGGCCAGAACGGGCAGGCGCAGACCCGGGCAGCGGGCCAGGGCCATGCGGCGTCCGCCCAGCAGCCCCGCGAAGCGCAGTTCGGAAAGGCCTTCGGGCAGGGGCATCACCGCGGCCACGCTGAGCGCGGGCGGCCCGCCCACATAGACGTGCACCGGCAGTTCCCGGCCCTGGGCCAAAGCATGGGCATGGTGCACGCCGATGCCCCGGTGGATCTGATAGTGCAGGCCCGCTTCATCGGGCGCGTAGGCGTTGCCCGCCAGCTGCACCCGGTACATGCCCAGATTGGAAGCGTTCAGGCCGGGACGGTCGGGATCTTCGGTATAAACCAGGGGCAGGGTGATAAAGGGACCGCCGTCCCGGGGCCAGCAGGTCAGACGCGGCAGATCCGCGAGATTGCAACTGCATTCCAGCACCGGAGCCCTGCCGCCCCGCCCGCCGTCACGGCCTTGAACGCGTTTGACGCGCGGCAGCATATGGACCAGGCCGGGCAACGCCGGCAGCGAACGCCAGGGCCGCCGCAGGGCCGCCATGGGATCGGCCTTGGCCGCCAGCACGGCGTCCACGGCCCGCAGGCTGTCCCGGAAAATATAACGCAGACGTTCATGCGTGCCGAAGAGATTGGCCAGCATGGGAAAGCGCGTGCCCTTGACCCTGGTGAACAGCAGGGCCGGAGCCTTGGCCCGGAAGGCCCGGCGCTGCACGGCGGCCAGTTCCAGATACGGGTCCAGCTCCGCGTCCACGCGTTTGAGCTGGCCCTGGGCCTCCAGGTCCGCCAGGCACTGACTCAGATTGGCGTAGCCCATCAGCTGTTCCTTTCCCGCGCCAAGGGCTCCACCGCGCCCAGGGTCCGCCGCCCGGCCAGAACCTCGCGGAAGTCGGCCAGAATGCGGGCGTGGTCAAAGGCCAGGGGTTCGGGCAGAGCGTCCGGGGGATAAAAAGCGGCCTGGGCCGCGTCGTCCCCGGCGCGCAGGGCCAGGGGATCACGCGGCCTGCCGGTGAAGACCATGCTCAGGGTGTGCTGGCGCGGGTCGCGGTCCGGGCGGGAATACACGCCCAGCAGACCGGTCAGTTCCACGTCCAGGCCGGTTTCCTCGCGCATTTCGCGTACGGCGGCGGCCTCGGCCTGCTCGCCTTCCTCGATGAAGCCGCCGGGCAGCGCGTAGCCCAAAGGAGGATTGGCCCGCGCGATAATCACCACCCCGCGCGTCGGCTCGTAAATGACCACGTCCGTGGTGGGCGTGGGATTGCGGTAACAACTGTAGGCTTTGCCGCAGTGCGGACAGATCACGTCTTTTTTCATGCGCTTCCCTGAACAATGAGGTGCGCCCCATGGTAAGCCAGTCCGGCCCGCGCCGCAAGGTGATGGCGCGGAGCTCACAGGACAGACGCATCTAAAAAATCTTTATTTATTGACTAGATAGCCTAGTAACAGACAAAAAGGGGTAAAGCCGCCTCTGCTCCGCCGAAGCAAAGCGCAGGCGGATGGCTGGTGTCGGGAGAATCCTAAAAAATGCGTTAGCCGTTGCCGCGCCAGCGGCTTACCTTCCCTGGACACAATTTCGTGTAACTCATTGCTGTCTTCAGCCGTAGCTGGCAGTACTGTCTTTATCCGTACGGCTCACAAGCTCGCCTACGGCTAAAGCTCCTGCGTCGCAACGGCTGAAGCAAGATTTTTCGGCGCTGACAAGGAAGATGGCGCTTTTTGCGCGGAAACCGACCGGAAGGCGGCCCAAAGGGCCGTGCCCGTTGGCGAGGCGTAGCGAGCTTACGGGCATCGAGAGCAGAGATGTACTCAGGCACGTGAGCAGCGAAAAGCGCCAGATGACGCCGCCGGCGCCGAAAAGGCCGGTTTTGACGGATAATCACGACAAATAACAGACCGGCAAAACTGAAATGAGATGCGTCTGCCCTGGCGGAGCTCAGTCCACGCAGACGAAACCCGCTTCCGCCAGAGCACGCGCGCTGACGGCTCCGGCCCGCAGCAGGCGCAGGCGAGGCCTCCCGTCCCCGTCGGGCGGCAGGGGTTCGGCCAGGGTGGACGGCGCGCCGCCGGGGGGCTGCTCCGCTTCACTGACGGCGGGCAGCAGGCCGCCCAGATCGCCCAGTTCCGCCAGGGCGGCCAGCAGTTCCGGGTCCAGCTCTTCCAGGCGCCGGGCCGGAGCGCGGCCGCTCAGATTGGCGCTGCTGGCGGTCAGCGCGCCTCCGGCCAGGCGCGCCAGACGGGCGGCCAGCGGATGCGGCGACACGCGCAACGCGGCCTTGCCCGCCGCTCCATCCTCACCTCCGGCCCCGGCGCTGACCAAAGGGGCGGGCAGGCCGGGCCGGACCGGGAGCAGCAGGCTCAAAGGACCGGGCCAGAAACGCGCGGTCAGTTCCGGCGGCGCGGCCTCCAGCCAAACCACGGCCCCGGCCTGGTCCGCGTCGGCGGCCAGCAGGGGCAGAGGGCGCTGGACGGGCCGTCGCTTGAGCTGATAGATACGGGCCACGGCCGCCGCGTCGGCGGCCAGACAGCCCAGGCCGTAAAAGGTTTCGGTGGGGAAAATCACAACGCCGCCACGGCGCAGACATCGGGCCGCGGCGGCGCAATCAAGCACACGGCAGGGGGAATCGGACATGACAGGCAAACCTTTGCGGCTGATCAGCGTGGGCCGGCTGAAGACGCCGTTCTGGAAAGACGCCGCCGCCCACTATCTGGCGCGGATCACGCGCTGGCGGCGTCTGGAATGCACGGAAGTGCGGGACGGCGACGCGGCCCTGCCCCCGGACAAGCGCAACGCCCTGGAAGGCCGCCGCATTCTGGACGCCCTGGACCCGCAGGACGTGCCTCTGGTGCTGGACGAGCGCGGCGCGGGCCTGACCTCGCCGCAACTGGCGGATCTGCTGCGGCAACTGGACCACGAGGCGCGCGGCCGCGCCTGCTTCATCGTGGGCGGGGCGTACGGTCTGGACGAGGCAGTGCGCGGCCGCGCCTTCCGCCTGCTCAGCCTTTCGGCCATGACCTTTCCGCACGAAATGGCCCGTGTGGTCCTGCTGGAGCAGCTCTACCGGGCCGAGTGCATTTTGCGCAAGATCCCCTACCACCATTAGAGCGTTTTCATTTTGAAACGCTCTAACGAGGCTGCACAGCAGCCTCGCGCCATAAAGCCGTAAACGCAATTTAGCGCTATCCGTTATGCGGCTGTGCCGCATTACGGATAGCGACAGCATAGCTTTTGCACTGTTAAGTGTTTGAAATGTACACATTTCAAAGTTAATCTGCTCCAGAGCAATTTTGAAGCAACATTGCTCCGGCAGTTGCGGGAGCAGCCGCCCACCACGAAAAAGGTGTTCTACAGAACTTCATAAATCCGGGCAAAGACGTTGTCGTAGACCAGCTTGAAATAGGGCGAAAAGCGCGCGTCCTGCGGATCGCCCACCAGGAGCTGGATCATCAGAGAATTGTACAGCCCCTCGTCCACAGCCAGCTTTTCGTCCGTGACCCGGTTGAAGAGGAAGTTCACGTTCCGCCGCCCGGCCAGAAATTCCCTCTGCTCCTCGGCCGTGGCCTTGGGGTGGGCGTCGAACCATTCCTGAACGTAATTGCGGCGGGTCACGCCGGTTTCCTCAAACACGCTGATGGACGAGGCGTAAATGGTGCTGGCGCTGTCCTCCAGCCGCACTTCTCCGGTGTCCAGGCGGTAGGCCAGGGCCTGCGGCACAATGGACAGCGCGCCGCCCTCGCCCTGACGGGTCACGAAATTCCAGTTGCCGAAATTGCTGATCCAGAAGCCCAGGCGCAGCATTTCAAAGCTGACCACCACAAAAAGCCGTCCCTTGGCTTCCACCAGCGGGGTTTCCGGCGAACGCAGCCTGTCCATGAGAGCCTGCGCCGCCTGACCGTCCAGACCTTCAAACACATGGCCCGGTTCGTTGCCCATCTTGGCCGTGTAGCGGATCAACTGCCGGGCGAAGCGCGCGTTGTCCGTGGCAAAGACCGCCGCCGGCAGATAAAGAGAGGGCCCGGCGTGCTGCGCGCCGTCCGCGATGGTCGAGCGCCGCGCGAAGTGATGGGCCGCGTAGCCCCAGTCCCACCAGAGCCAGAGTTTGGCATCTTCGGGGGTCATGGTGCGCGCGCGGGTCAGGGCTTCGGCGTGGCGGCGGTTGATGATGGGCCCCTGGGAGATGGCCTGGATCATGTCCGCGAAAGGCGCCACCAGCAGGGCCAGCAGAATGCAGGAAGTGGCCGCTCCGGCCACGGCCCCGCGCAGGTCCGCGCGTAACAGGCGTTGCAGCAGCCAGTACAGGGGCAGGGCCAGGCCCACGGCCACCACCGGCGCGCCGAACATGACCATGCGGCCCCCCAGCTTGGTGCTGAGCAGGCCCAGAGCCGCCAGAGGCAGCAGAAAGAGCGCGCCGGGCCGCCGGAAGAGCACCAGGACAAAGCCCGCCAGGCCCGCGATGGCCGCCTCCATCCAGGGATGGAAATAGGAGAAGAGCGCCGCGAAGCCCAGATCCTGCACTTCAATGATGGATTGGGCCACCGAAGGATAGACCAGGCTGACGCCCTCGCCCGTGCTCCGCACGTCGCCGCTGTGCTTGAGGTAGGCGTTGGCGTGGTTGATCAGGGTGGTCAGGATTTCACCCTGCACCAACAGCGCCGCCACGCCCAGCCAGAGCAGGACCAGCGTCAGCGGGCGGCAGAGAATATGGCGCAGCTTGCGGCCCGCCCGGCTGCCCGCCAGAAGCAGAAGCAGGCTGAAGCCGAAGCCCGCCGGGCCGCCCAATGTGGGCAGGGCGTAGGCCAGCCCGCCCAGCAGCAACAGGCCGCGCCGCCCGCGCGGAGCCATGACCAGACCCATCAGGCCCAGCAACAGCACATTGTACCGGATCAGATAGGGAAAGACCGAATGCCATTCCTGGGTCCACCAGGAAATGACGCCCGACGCGCCCAACAGCAACACCCACGGCCAGTGCAAAGGATTGCCCAGGCGCTCCAGATGCGTCTCGTCCGCGCCGCGCACGCCCCAGAGGCGTTGCTCCGCCTTCAGGCCGGAACCCAGCGCCAGCCGCCGCAAGATCATTTGGGGCAGCAGCATGTAGCGCATGGCCCAGCAGGCCGGGGCCAGGGTCATCAGCAGGGGGAAGAAAAGCGTCACCAGATCGGTGTCGTAATAGCCCAGCAGGGTGCGGGCCAGAAAACCCGGCGCCAGAGAGGTGATCAGCCCGGCGGCCACGCCCGCCTCCATGCTGCCCAGAGCCCAGACCCAGGCGAAGACGATCACCGCCACCATGCTGGCCAGCACGGCCGGAAACCAGAAGGCCACGGCCGCCGGATAGGTGTGCAGAGTCCGGGCCATGAGCCGCAGCATCTCGGCCATGGGATGGTCCACGTCCAGACCGAAGCCCTCGGCGGCGGCCACCCAATGATAGGCGTCGTGGGTGGCCAGCAGCCATTCGCTGCCCAGACGGTATTCCGGATTCTGCCAGCAGGGCCACTCCATCATGCGCAGGCCGAAGGCCAGCCCCAGCGTCAGCAGCCCCCAGAACAGGCCCCGCAGCCAGTAACGCGGCGCCGCCGGGCTTACCCCGGGCATGGACCGTCTTCCCCGGCAGGGCCGTCCAGTGCGGATTTGCCGGCAGCCACGTCCGTGCCGGATGACGGGCTCAGAGCCCAGAACCAGCGGCCGCTGCCGGCCGCCACATAAGAGCGCACGCCCGCCAGCCGCCAGGGCGCGGGCAGACGTTCGGGCGCGGGGGTCAGCGCCAGGATCACCAGCACGCCCTCGGGCCGCAGCCGGGGCAGGGTCAGCTCAAGCAGATCGGGCCAGGGCATGAAGGCTCGGCTCACGATGCAGTCCGCCGGATAATACTGGCCCTGGAAAAAATGCTCCACCGAACCGCGAAAAACATGGGTGGAGGGCAACTGCAGACGGGCCAGGGCGCTGGACAGAAAGAGGGCGCGCTTTTCGCGCACTTCCACCATATAATAGCCGCCCCTGGTCCAGACCATGCGCAGGGGAATGCCCGGCAGGCCCGCACCGGAACCGAGATCCCAGGTCAGCGGCTGTTCCGGCAGGGGCAGTTCCTCCAGAAAGGAGGCCAGATGGAAGCTGTCGGCCGCCAGACGGGTCAGAATATCCCGCCAGGCGCGCGCGCCCACCAGATTCATGGCCGCGTTCCACTGGCACAACATTTCCAGATAGACGGCCAGCGGCTCCAGAGCCGCCGGGGGCACGTCAATGCCCGAAGCCGCCGCAAGCGCGGCCAAATCCTTTCTGTCCACCGTCCGTTGCTCTTGCATGCTCGCTCTCTCCACACTTTCCCGGCGGATACGCCGGGCTTTCTGTCATATCCCCCGCAAGCGGGACTTGCAAGCCCCGCGCCGATAACGTAAAAAAAGCAATTCGGCTGCCTGATACAACGTCCGCGAAGCGGGTTTCGCGCCGTCCATGACGGCAGAGCCGCCAGGCGGAAAGGCACAAAAATCAGTCGCTTACCGGCGCGGCAAGCCGTGACCCGCTCCTGATTTTTGATCGCGTTGACGCTGTCAACGCTCCAAGTTCACCCTCCTTTTGGAGATGCCGCACCTATGATCCAACCTGTTCTGCTTTTTCCCGGCCAGGGCTCGCAGGAGCCCGGCATGGGCCGCGATCTGGCCGAGGCCTCGCCGGAGGCCATGGACCTCTGGAAACTGGCCGAGCGCGTCAGCGGCCTGCCCCTGCGCGAAATTTACTGGGACGGCGACGAAGCCGCCATGAGCGACACCCGCGCCCTGCAACCGGCCCTGACCGTGGTCAACTGCAATCTCTGGCGGGAAATGGCCGGACGCGTCAGCCCGCGCGGCGCCGCCGGGCACAGCCTGGGCGAATTCAGCGCCCTGGCCGCAGCGGGCGTGCTCACGCCGGAAAGCGTACTGGAAATCACGGCCCTGCGCGGCCGCCTGATGGCCGAGGCCGATCCACAGAGCAAGGGGGGCATGGCCGCCCTGCTCAAGTTGGACGAGGCCCGCGTGGCGGAAATCGTGGCCGAGGCCGCCGCCGAGAGCGGCGAACTGCTGCTCACCGCCAATTACAACACTCCGGCCCAGTTGGTGGTCAGCGGCGCGAAAAACGCTGTGGCCCTGGCCTGCCAAAAAGCCAAGGAACGCAAGGGGCGCGGCATCGAACTCAAGGTCAGCGGCGCGTTTCACAGTCCCATGATGGAAGAGGCCAACCGGGAGCTGACCCCCCTGCTGCGCAAGGCCGTCTGGCAAAAGCCGCGTTTTCCGGTCTACTGCAACCTGCACGGCAAGGCGGTTCACGACGGCGAGAGCGCGCGGGACAGCCTGCTGCAACAGATGGTCTCGCCGGTGCGCTGGATTGAAACCGTGCGCAACCAGTACGCGGACGGCGCGCGCTTCTGGCTGGAACTGGGCCCCAAGGCCGTGCTGGGCAAAATGGTCGCCCCCTGCCTCAGCGGCATTGCCGCCGGGGACGCGGACACGCGCGTGGAACTGGTCAGCAATCTGGAAAGCGTCCGGGCCTTCAGCCTGTAATATTTTCCCGCACTATTCCCAAGGATACGAAAAGCATATGCGCGCCACCGAAACACTGCGCACGGCCCTTGCGGCCATTCTGGAAGAAGAAGGCCTGGCCTGGCCGGCCAAAACCGTCATTGAGCCCTCGCGCGATCCCAGACATGGGGATCTCTCCACCAACGCGGCCATGCTGCTGGCCAAAGAAGCCAAATGCAATCCCCGCGAGCTGGCCCGGAAATTCGCCGACCGGCTGCTGGAACGCTGTCCGGATATGGAAAAGGCCGAGGCCGCCGGACCGGGCTTCTGCAACGTGACCTTCAGCCAGGCCTTCTGGCGGCGCACGGTGCTGGACGTGGAGGCCGCCGCGGGAGCTTACGGCTCAAGCGAGGCGGGCGCGGGCCGCAAGGTGCTGCTGGAGTATGTTTCGGCCAATCCCACCGGCCCCCTGCATGTGGGGCACGGCCGGGGCGCGGCCGTGGGCGACAGTCTGGCCCGCCTGCTGCGCAAGGCCGGTTACGCGGTGGACACGGAGTATTACATCAACGACGCGGGCCGCCAGATGCGCCTGCTGGGCCTTTCGGTCTGGCTGCGCGTGCTGGAACTGGCCGGGCGTCCGGTGAGCTGGCCCGAGGATTATTACCGGGGCGGGTACATCATCGACATCGCGCGGGAGATGCTGGACGCCGACCCCCATCTGCCGGACCTGCCCGAAGCCGAAGGACAGGAGCGCTGCTACCAGCGGGCCATGAACGAAATTCTGACCGGCATCAAGGCGGACCTCAATGAATTCCGGGTGGAGCACCAGCGCTGGTTTTCGGAAAAGACCCTGGTGGAAAGCGGCGCGGTGGACGCGGCCTTCAACGCCCTGGGCCGCTCCGGCTACACCTATGAGAAAGAAAACGCCTTCTGGTTCGCCACGGAGCAGCTGGGCGACGACAAGGACCGCGTGCTGAAAAAATCCGACGGCAGCCTGACCTATTTCGCCACGGATATCGCCTACCACCACGACAAGTTCGAGCGCGGCTACGACTGGCTCATCGACATCTGGGGCGCGGACCACCACGGCTACGTGCCGCGCATGCGCGCGGCCATCACGGCCATGGGACGGCCGCGCGACAGCTTCGACGTGGTTCTGATCCAGCTGGTCAACCTGCTGCGGGACGGCAAGCCGGTGAGCATGTCCACCCGCGCGGGCACCTTTGAAACCCTGGCCGACGTGCTGCGCGAAGTGGGCGTGGACGCGGCGCGTTTCATGTTTCTCTCGCGCAAAAGCGACAGCCCCCTGGATTTCGACCTGGAGCTGGCCAAACAGCGCAGCCTGGACAATCCGGTCTACTACGTGCAGTACGCCCACGCCCGCATCCGCGCCGTGCTGCGCCGCGCGGCCGAACGCGGCGTCAGCCTGCCGGATACGGTGAGCGAAGAGATGCTGGCGGGCTTGGACACGCCCGAGGACATGGCCCTGCTGCGCAAGGCCGCCGCCTTTGAGGACATGCTGGCCGCGGCCGCCCAGGCCCTGGCCGCCCACCACGTAAGCCATTATCTGAGCGAACTGGCGGGCCTGCTGCACAGTTATTACGCCAAACATCAGGTGCTGCTGGCCGACGACATGCCGCGCACCCTGGCCCGGCTGGCCTTGCTGCGCGCCGTGGCCCAGGTGTTGCGCAACGGCCTGGACGTTCTGGGCGTCAGCGCGCCGGAGAGTATGTAACGCCTATGCCCCAACCTTTACGGAAAAGTTTTCAGAAAGCGGCGGCCGCCGCCTCCGGCAACAAGCCCCGCCGTTTCACCGTCAGCCTGTCCGGCGTGGCCGTGGCCGCGCTGGGAGTGGTGCTGGTCGCCGCCGTGGGTTGGGCCTTTTTCATGGGCTTCATGGTCGGGCGCGGTCAGAATCCTGAAAAACGCGTGGAACAAATGACCGGCATGGCCCATGAGGATCAGGCTCCGCGGGCCGTCACGCCTCCCGCCGGCCTTCCCGCCGAACCGGCAGCGGCGAATCCCGCCGGGCAGCCTGCTCAGGCCCCTGCGGGCGCCGCCCCCGGCGCGGAGCAGGCCGCCGCTTCCGCTCCGGCGGACCAGTCCCCCCAAACGGCCGCCCCATCCGCTCAGACGCCGCAAGCCGCCCCGCAGAATACGCCCGCCTATCCTTTCAGCCGCCCGCAGGGCGCGGGTCTGGCCGCTTGGGGCATCCGCTCCGACACAGCCGCGGGCACGCCCGCACCGGCTTCCGCCGCCCCGCAGGCGCAGGGCCAGCGCGCCACGGCCCCGGCGGCTCAGCCCAAAGCGCAGCAGGCCGAAGCCCTGTTTGATTTCACCTACCAGGTGGCCGCATTCAAGGACAAGGCCGACGCGGACAAGCTGCGCGCCCGTCTGGAAGGCAAAGGTCTGCGCACCCGCCAGCAGAAGAGCGGCAAGGTGCTGCTGGTGCTGGTCAATCTGCGCGGCACCGAACTGGATGCCGCCAACCTGCGCGAGGAGCTGCAACGCATGAAACTGGGCAAACCCATTCTGGCCTCCAAAAAAACGGTTTCCGGCAAGACCCGGAAAACCGGACGCTGAGGCCGGTCGTGGACGGACACAACGCCGGGCCGGGTTTATTGCGCCTTCTGGGCCGCCCCTGCCTGCGCGGCATCGACGCCGTGGGCGGCATGACATTGTTCATGCTGGCGGGTCTGCGCCAGATCTTCGCCAGCGCCAAAATTTTTCCGCGCACCCTGCAACAGATCTATGTGATCGGCTACAAATCCCTGTTCGTGATTCTGCTGATCGGCATTTTCTGCGGTATGGTGCTGGGTTTGCAGGGCTATTACACCCTGGTCCAGTTCGGTTCCGTGGGCATGCTGGGCTCGGCCGTGTCCCTGACCCTGATCCGCGAACTGGGGCCGGTGCTCACGGCCATCATGCTCACCGGGCGGGCGGGTTCGTCCATAGCCGCCGAAATCGGGGTCATGCGCATCACGGACCAGATCGACGCCCTGGACGTCATGGACATCAATTCCATGGGCTATCTGGTCAGCCCGCGCCTGCTGGCCGCTCTGCTTTCCTTTCCCCTGCTCACGGCCATTTTCGACGTCATCGGCATCATCGGCGGCTATCTCACCGGCGTGCTCATGCTGGGCATCAACGAGGGAGCCTATTTTTACCGCATCGCCAGTTCCGTGACCCTGACCGACGTGACCGGCGGCTTCGTCAAATCCGTGGTTTTCGGCCTGCTGGTCACCACGGTCTGCTGCCACCAGGGCTATTACACCCACCGCCGCCGCGACAGCGTGGGCCCAGAGGCCGTAGGCAACGCCACCACCTCGGCGGTGGTCATTTCCTGCGTGCTGATCCTGGCGGCGGACTATGTGCTGACTTCCTTTTTACTGTAGGCGGAACTATGCAGGCTTGGGACATTGAATTCCGCGCCCTGAGCGTGGGTTACGGCGAGCACGTGGTGCTGCGCGACATCAACGCCGTCCTGCCGGGAGGCAAGGTTTCCGTCATCCTGGGCGGTTCGGGCTGCGGCAAATCCACCCTGCTCCGGCACATCATCGGCCTTTCGCGGCCCCTGTCCGGCGGCGTGTTCATCGGCGGCCGGGATCTTTTCGCCCTGAACCAGGCGGAATTCCGCCGCGTGCGCCGCCAGATGGGCGTGCTTTTCCAGGACGGCGCGCTGCTGGGCGCGCTCTCCCTGGCCCAGAACGTGACCCTGCCCCTGAGCGAACATCTGCGCCTGCCCAAGCCCCTGATCCGCGAGGCGGCCCTGCGCGTGCTGCGCATGGTGGGGCTGGAGGATTTCGCCGATTTTTATCCCAACCAGTTGTCCGGCGGCATGCGCAAGCGCGCGGGCCTGGCCCGGGCCATCATCGCCGAGCCGCGCATTCTGCTCTGTGACGAGCCCACGTCCGGCCTGGACCCCATCACCGCCGCCCGCATGGATGAACTGCTGCGCTCCATGCACCAGCAGTACGCCGACATGACCCTGGTGGTAGTCAGCCATGACTTGGCGAGCCTGCGCGCCATTGCCGACTACGTGCTGGTGCTGCGCGACGGCGGCGCGGTGTTCGCCGGCAATCTGGCCGAGCTGGAGGCCAGCCCGGATCCCTATCTGCGGCAATTCCTCCGGCGTGAGGCCGGGGACCAGCGACTGACCCTGCATCAACCGGCGGACCCGGTGGTGCGCGCGGCCCTGGACAAGTGGCTGGCGTCCTGAACGCGCCCCTGCGGCCGCCGGGCTTGAAACTTTACGGCCGGGTACGTATACTGAAAAATGTAATGTTCTGTCATATGGCAGTCTGGAGTCTGAAAAACGCATGAACAGCGTCCGTGAAACCGCCGTGGGCATCTTTGTGTTGCTGGGTCTGATCTGTGTGGCCTATCTGGCCATCAAACTGGGCCGCATGGAATTTTTTTCCAACCAGGGCTTTGAGCTTTCCGCCCGCTTCGATTCCGCCTCGGGCCTGCGAGTAGGCGCGGATGTGGAGCTGGCGGGCGTGCCCGTGGGCCGGGTGGTGGCCATCAGCCTTGATCCCGATCCCCTGCACAGCCAGGCCGTGGTGCGATTGCGCCTGGACAAGGACCTGCATCTTTCCGACGACAGCATTGCTTCCATTAAAACCAGCGGCCTGATCGGCGACAAATATGTCAGCCTCTCGCGGGGCGGTTCGGAAAAAACCCTCGCGTCCGGCGGCGTCATCACGGAGACGGAATCTCCGGTGGACCTGGAATCGCTGATCGGCAAATATGCTTTCGGAGGTGTATAATATGCCCCGTATTTCGCGCGCGCGCGTTCTTGCCCTGCTCTGCGCTCTGGCGCTGGGCCTGACCTTTTTCTCATCCCCGGCGCAGGCCGCCCCGGCGCCCGCCTCGCCCGCCCGTCAGGCCCTGGAAACCGCCACCAACCGCATTCTCGCCTGCATCAAGAATCCCGACTACGTCAATCCGGCCACCCGCGGTCCCCTGCGTCAGCAGATCGAGGACGAGGTGCTGCATATCTTTGATTTCAGAGAATTTTCCTCCCGCACGGTGGGTCCGCGCTGGCGCAGCTTCACGCCCCAGCAGCAGAAGCAGTTCAGCGACGCTTTCGCGGATCTGCTGATCAGCACCTATGTGAACAAGATCGACGGCTACAACGGCGAACAGGTGGTCTATACCGGCGAAATTTCCTCGGCTGCGGGCGACCGCACGGAAGTGCGCACCGTCATCACCATGAAGGACGGCAAAAAAGTGCCCGTGGCCTACCGCATGCTGCCCAAGGACGGCGGCTGGCGCGTCTATGACGTGCTGATCGAAAACATCAGTCTGGTAAAGAACTACCGTACCCAGTTTCAGGACATTCTGAACAGCGCAAGTCCGGATCAGCTCATTGAGCGTGTGCGCGTCAAAGCCCAGGAAGTACGTCAGCAAGATGCCAAATAACCCGCACCCCTTCCGCTCCGGCGTCCCGGCCTTGCCCATGGGCCGCCGGAGCGTGCTCCCGGCCCTCTGTCTTCTTCTCCTCCTGGCCTGGGGCCAGCCCGGCGCCGCGCAGGCCGCTCCGGCTGACCCGCCCCGCGCGCCTTCCACGGTCTATGCCGCCAGCCCGGCTCTGGCGCCCGGCGCCATTACCGTGCACCCATACGGCCAGTTGCAGCAGTCCGACAGTCTGGACGATTACGACACCTCCCCGGCGGCCAGCATAGCCGACCCGCTGGAACCCTGGAACCGCTTCTGGTTCCACTTCAACGACATTTTCTATCTCTACGTCGCCAAGCCCGCGTATAACGCCTGGGTTTTCGTGACCCCCCACCAGCTCCGCAGCGGCCTGAAGAACTTCTTCTCCAACGCGCTCTTTCCCATGCGTTTCGTGAACAATATCCTCCAGTTCCGCTTTCTGGAGGCCGGGGTGGAGTTCGGGCGCTTTTTCATCAACACCACCACCACGCTCGGCTTCGCGGACGTGGCCAAGGGCAAGAAAACCATCGTGCCCGTGGATCCCACCGGCGAGGATTTCGGCCAGACCCTCGGGCGCTGGGGCATCGGCCACGGTTTTTATGTGGTCTGGCCCTTTATCGGCCCCAGTTCCGTGCGCGACAGCGTGGGCCGGGTGGGCGACTGCTTTACGGACCCCTTTTTCTACGTCTACCCCTGGGAACTGGCCACCAGTTCGGAACTGGCCCTGCGCTTCAACGCGCTGGGCGACGTGCTGCCCCTGTATGAGGATCTGAACAGCGCCGCCGTGGACCCCTATATCGCCATGCGGGAGGCGTATATCAACTTCCGCAATTCCCAGGTCAAACACTGATCCTTGCTCTTTTGCCGCCACCGGCGTCAGACTGCGCGGCCCGGCCGGGTCACGCGGGCGGCCGCGCTCCCGCGCCGGACCGCTTGCCCGCCTTGTCGGCGAACAAAATCCCAAGGATCAGAAAGGCACAGATCCGCACATGCAGCCGTCCTCTTCTCAAGCTGACGCCGCTCCCCTGCTCCGGCTGGAAGACCTTTCCGTGCTTTTCCCCTTTGCGGGCCGTCTGCTGCCCGCCGTGCAGGAGGTCAGTCTTGACTTGCCTCCGGCCGCCGTTACCTGCCTGGTGGGCGAATCCGGCTGCGGCAAAAGCCTCACGGCCCGCGCCGTTTTGCGCCTCACGCCGGAAAACGCCGTGCTCGGCGGCCGGGCGCTGTTGAGCGGCGAAGACCTGCTCAGTCTGCCGGAAAAAGAGCTACGCCGCGTCAGAGGCCGCCGCGTCGGCATGATCTTCCAGGAGCCCATGACCTCGCTCAATCCCGTCTTGCGCGTGGGTGAGCAGGTGGCCGAACCCCTGCGCCTGCACCTGGGCATGGGCCGCGCCGAGGCCCGCCGGGAAGCGGAGCGCCTCTTCGCGGATGTGGGCATCCCCTCCCCGCACAGCCGCTATGACGACTACCCCCATCAGCTTTCCGGCGGCATGCGCCAGCGCGTAATGATCGCCATGGCCCTGGCCTGCCGGCCCGAACTGCTTCTGGCCGACGAACCCACCACCGCTCTGGACGCCACCATCCAGGGCCAGATTCTGCGCCTGATCCTGAACCAGAGCCGGGAACGCGGCATGGCCGTGCTGCTCATCACTCACGATCTGGGCGTGGTGGCCCAGGTGGCGGACGTGGTGGGCGTCATGTACGCCGGTCATCTGGTGGAACGCGCCCCGGCGCGCGACCTCTTCGCCGATCCCCGCCATCCCTATACCAGAGGCTTGATGCATTCCGCGCCCAGCCGCCGTTCCATGGGGCTGACGCGCCTGCCTACCATTCCGGGCAGTGTGCCCTCCCTCCAGAACATGCCGACGGGCTGCCCCTTCCAGCCCCGCTGTCCTCAAGCCCTGCCCCGCTGCACGGAAGAGATGCCGCCCCCCTTTGTCCAGGGCGCGCATGCCGTAGCCTGCTGGCTGGCCTGAACTCCCGCGCCTGAAGCGTTCTTTTTTACGACCAGGCATAAGACTTGTTCTCAAAAAGCCGATAAGAAGATACACAGAGGCTGTTTCGACTCTTCAACGCCGCCGCCGGCCCTCTCACGCCTGGGGATGTACCCTCCCCAAAACTGGAACGGCTTTGCTTCGGCGCTTGCCTTGCTGTCCGTATCCGCAAGGCTCGGGAGAAATACGTCTGTCGAACCCGCTTTGTTCCCTTCGGGCGTCACCGCGCAAATGCATCATGTCTGCGCGGCGGGCGCCCGCTTCCGCAGCCGTCGGAGCCGTTTCAACGTGAAGCAGCTCCGGTCCACGAGATCACACGGCTGCCGGTCTTTTTCCGCGCTTCAGGCCTGGGGAGGCCTGAAACGGACGGTGTCCCGGCAAATCCTTCGGGATTTCAATATCAACGCCTGTCAGGCACTGCGCAACGCAACATGGGGGAAATAATGAAACTGTCCACAAAAATCTGCGTCAGCATGGGGCTCTTGACGCTCCTCATGGCCATTCTCACAACCTATCTGCTGATGCAGATGGCGACGGTCAACGAGGCGTCCACGGAAATCGCCGATCAGAAAATGCCCATCGTCGATCTTGCCGGCAGGCTGAACGCCGAGGTCACCCAGTACCGCGTCATAGAGATGCGCCACATCTACGCCACGGACCCCGCAGCCATGGCCAAGGACGACCAGGAACTCGACCAGCAGCGCGCGAAGATCTCCGATATCATGAACACCCTGGACAAGCGCATCTACATGCCCAATGTCCGCGAAATTTTTAACCGTCTGTCCAAGGCGCGGGACGCCTATCACAGCATTTCAGAGAATATTCTGACGCTCTCCCGCAACATGGAGACGGAAAAAGCCGTCGCGATCATTCTCGGCGATTCGCGCACGGCCTATCAGAACCTGAGCGCCGTGCTCAGGGAGCTCTCGGATATCGCCATGAAAAACGCCGTGGCCGTCAGCCGGGAGGGCGACGCCATGTACGACCGCAGCCGGATGATCGGCATCGGCATGACCCTTGCCGCCATTTTCATCGCCGTGCTGCTGACCGTGCTGACCGTGCGCAATACCATCCGCCAGCTCGGCAAGGACCCCGGCGAACTGAATGCCATTGCCCGGCGTGTGGTGGACGGCGACTACAATATTGACGACGGCGGCAAAAAGCTGGGCGTCTACGGCGCCATTGTGGACATGGTCGCCGCCCTGAAAAACCATATCGAAAACGCCCAGCGCGAGTCGGAAAACGCCAGAGAGCAGTCCGCCAGGGCCCAGGAGGCCATGCAACAGGCCGAAGCCGCCAGCCGGGAAGCTCAAAGCAAGGCCGAGGCCATGCTGGCGGCCGCCGACAAGCTGGAACAGGTGGGCAGCGTTGTTTCCTCCGCCTCCACCCAGTTGTCCGCCCAGATCGAGCAGTCCGACCGGGGCGCGGCCGAATCCGCCTCCCGCCTTTCCGAAGCGGCCACGGCCATGAACGAGATGAACGCCACAGTCCAAGAAGTCGCCCGCAACGCGGGTTCCGCCTCCGCCGCCTCCGCCGAAACCAGGGAAAAGGCCGAGGCAGGCGCGCGGGTGGTGGAAAAGACAGTGCATAATATTGAGGAAGTGCACCAGTTGTCGCTGACCCTCAAGGACGACATGACCCAGCTCAACGAGCACGCTCAGGACATCACCCGGATCATGGGCGTGATCTCGGACATTGCGGATCAGACCAATCTGCTGGCCCTCAACGCCGCCATTGAAGCCGCCCGCGCGGGCGAGGCCGGGCGCGGCTTCGCCGTGGTGGCCGACGAAGTGCGCAAACTGGCCGAAAAGACCATGTCATCCACCAACGACGTGGGCAACGCCATCAAGGCCATTCAGGAAAGCACGGCCAAAAGCATGAGCGGCGTGGACAATGCCGTGGAGCGCATCGGCGAGGCCACGGAACTGGCCAACCAGTCCGGTCAGGCCTTGCAGGAAATCGTGGCCACCGTGGAAGCCACCGGCGACCAGGTCAACGCCATTGCCACGGCCAGCGAGGAGCAGTCCGCCGCCAGCGAGGAAATCAACCAGTCCATCGTCCAGGTCAACGACATGTCCCGCCAGACCGCCGAGGCCATGGGCGAGGCGGCCAAGGCCGTGTCCGACCTGGCCGCTCAGGCCCAGGGACTTACGAATCTGATTCAGGAGCTGAAGCAGGCCTGACCCCGGCACGCATCTCAACAGCACGCCTTGCCTGGGCGCGCCTCGCAACAGACAGCGGGGCGCGCCCTTTCTGTTGTATGCGCCGGAACAGTTTCAACGTGCAATCGCTGCGGCAACCAGTCCTTCTTCCCATCCGTCACGGAAACGCTTCACACGCGCCGGCGACAGGTTACGGCCGCTTACGGGATCAAGAGCGGCGCTGCGAAAATAAAGATGTTCGGCAAGGTTGCGGCCATGCGCAATGCCTTGAAGGAATTCAAAGTGGATCGCCTTTGAGACGCTGCGCTGTTCCCCAAATCCATTTCGCCGGAAACCGTGTTTTCCGGAGGAATCAACACCGCAGCGTTTCACGTCGCACAAACGAATTTTGATGAAAAATTATGAAATAGAACCATATTCCTCAGCATATAATATAAAAATTTTTCCAATGTAAGCTACTTTTTAAAAAATACATACTTTTCACTGTATAAAGAATATATTTATTTTATTTAAACACACTGTACCTCTTGCTTAAAAAAATAATTAGCATATAATATTAATTTTCGGTCTTGATTATTGTAATGTTATACTCAATATTTTTCTGAAACACTAAAGGTAGTCAGCCTTGTTCCGATAAAGATGAGCAGAAACGCGTAACGTTTTCACCTGTTACATGGTTATCAGTCCGCCGGTACAGCAAAACGTGCGTAGCATGCGCCTCAACCCGAACGGTTGAGCGGCGGCAAATGTTTTTCACGTGAGGGCGTGTGATGCGGCAGGCAAACATATATCCGCTTTTTGCAAACCGGCGTAACGCCGGTTGCCGCGCGTCGCGCAATATTGCGGTAGAGAGAGAGAGAGAGAGAGAGAGAGAGAGATTGTAAGAACGTGGAATGATTTTTCCATTCCTCTTTTGAATTTTTGCAGCCTTTTGAGTAAAAGATACCGCCTGACGCGCGCATCTTTTACTTAAAAGGCTGCAACTGTTTTTTGGGCGAATTATATTTCAATGATAGAGGATAGCTTGTCGTAACAAGGGAGGAAACCATGACACTGAGGACAAAACTTCTGCTGCTTACAGCCATACTCTTGCTTCTGCTTTGCGGGCAAGGGCTTTTCAGTCTGTACCAGATGAACAGCATCAATGACGCTTCCACAGAAATCAGCAAAAACTGGCTGCCTTCCTGCAACGCGGCAAACAGTTTGAATACCCTCACGTCTGACTATCGCCTGTACGAAGTCATGCATGTCTATTCCACAACGCCTGAGGACATGGACAATTATGAAAAACTGATGGCGGAAACGCTTGAAAAAATACAAAACAGCTATTCCAAGCTGATCTCAAGCCCTGATGAACAGTCCATGTATAATGATTTTGTCGTCGCATGGGATGATTTCAGCAAGATTCACGATCAAATATTCGCCCTTTCCAAGCAGAATCGCACCGAGGAGGCCATGGCGCTGCTGCTCGGCCAATCCAGGACAGCCTACCTCAAGGCCTCCGACCAGCTTCTCAAAATTGTGGCGCTCAACACGGAAGGCGGCGAAAAATCCAGCCTTGCCGGTGATGAACTGTATGACGCGTCCAAGGCCCTGGTTTCCATCCTGCTGGCGGCCGGCATTCTCATCGGCGCGATTCTGGCCCTCTTCATCATCCGCGGCGTGCTGCGCCAGTTGGGCAAGGACCCCGGCGCGCTGGACGGCGTCGCCAAACGCGTGGTGGGCGGCGACTACAATGTGGACGACGGCAGTCCCAAGATAGGCGTGTACGGTTCCATTGTGGAAATGGTCAACGCCCTGAAAACCCATATTGAAAACGCCCAGCGCGAGTCGGAAAACGCCAGGGAACAGTCCGCCAGGGCCCAGGAGGCCATGCAACAGGCAGAGGCGGCCAGCAAGGAAGCCCAGGCCAAGACCCAGGCCATGCTGGTGGCCGCCGACAAGCTGGAAGCCGTGGGCAATGTGGTTTCCTCCGCCTCCGCCGAACTTTCGGCCCAGATCGAGCAGTCCGACCGGGGCGCGGCCGAATCCGCCTCCCGCCTCTCCGAAGCGGCCACGGCCATGAACGAGATGAACGCCACAGTCCAGGAAGTGGCCAAAAACGCGGGTGCGGCCTCCACCGCTTCCGCCGAAACCAGGGAAAAGGCCGAGGCAGGCGCGCAGGTGGTGGAAAAGGCCGTGCACAGCATTGAGCAGGTCCATCAGATGTCTCTGGAACTCAAGGACGACATGGCCCAGCTCAACGAGCACGCCCAGGACATCACCCGGATCATGGGCGTGATCTCGGACATCGCGGATCAGACCAATCTGCTGGCCCTCAACGCGGCCATTGAGGCCGCCCGCGCGGGCGAGGCCGGACGCGGCTTTGCCGTGGTGGCCGACGAGGTGCGCAAACTGGCCGAAAAAACCATGGCCTCCACCAATGACGTGGGCAACGCCATCAAGGCCATTCAGGAAAGCATGAGCAAGAGCATGACCGGTGTGGACAATGCCGTGGAGCGCATCGGCGAGGCCAATGAACTGGCCAGTCGGTCCGGCGCGGCCCTGCAGGAAATCGTGGCTACGGTGGAGGCCACGGCGGACCAGGTCAACGACATGTCCAAGCAGACCGCCGAGGCCATGGCCGAAGCGGCAAGGGCCGTGTCCGATCTGGCCGCCCAGGCGCAAGGACTCACGGATCTGATTCAGGATCTGAAACAGGCCTGATCACAAATCGCGGCCGGGGATCAGCGCAAATCCCCGGCCGCAAGCAGGCGCATTCTGGACAGCACGCGCCTCCCCAGCGCGCTCCTGATAATGAGATCAGGGCGCGCTTCCCAACAGGCCGGGTGTCGGATGCCCGGCCTGTTGCTCTGTGTCTGCCGGTGTGAATCGGCTGCAGGCCGCGCCCGTTTTCACGGGCGCGGCGTTTCGGCCCGGGCAAGGCTGGCGGCCAATGCCCGGCGCTGCAACCGGAACCAACGCCCGGCGACGGATATATATGCTTATAAAATATTCTGAAAGAACTACCGCATAATTATCTTATATCAACAAAAAATGTAACTGTTTTTAGTGCATTTATTTTATTTAATTTTATTGAATAACTTTTTTATTTAAAATAATAAAAAATATTTATTTTTTCATTATATAAAACATAATCTTACTTTATTACACGCTACATAGAATTGATTGGTAACAAAAATGAAGCTGTTTGCTAATTTTGCCATCTAAATTTATACAGTTTCATTACGATTAAAAGCTGTATGACTTTCCGCTTTCCCAATCAGCAAGTATTTTTTGCTGATTGAGCCTAAAAAACAGATCGGTTATACAGTTTTAAGAGTTTAAGCCGTAAAGGTGCAAATTATGACGCGCAGCAAAATTTCCAGCTTCCTCCCTTCCCCGCGCGCCCTCGGCAATGCCGTCTCCGAGAGAGAGAGAGAGAGAGAGAGAGAGAGAGAGAGAGAGAGAGAGAGAGAGAGAGAGACTAGCTTCCTTGTAGGAAGTTCTTCTTCCATTATCTTTATTTAAAGCCTGCATTCCCCTGTCAGAGGAGGAATGCGGGCTTTTTTATATTCCGGGGAAGCCTGACGGCAAACAGCAGCTACTATCGCTGCATGAATCAAAAGAGGAGTCGCAGCATGAAATTGTCCACAAAAATTTCTTTCAGTATGGGCACACTGACGGTTATTATCGCCATTCTGGCAGTGTATCTGCTGGTGCAGATGGGCAGCATCAACAATATATCCACAATTCTCGCGGGAAGGAACATCCCTGTCATTGATGTGGCTGGCAAACTGAACAATGATGTGTCTGAATACCGCATTGTGGAAGTGCGCCATATTTACGCCACGGATGCGACGGTGATGCAGGCCAATGAAAAAGAGCTGGCCGATTGGAAAAAAGCCGTCACCGGCTATCTGGCCGAACTCAACCGACTGGTCAAAGTGGGGGATGTCAAGGCGGCGCTGGACAAGGTCAACAGCCAGTTGAACGGGTATTTCAGCATCTCCGACAAACTGCTGGACATCTCTCGCCAGAACCATACGGAAGAAGCCGTCAAGCTGCTGCTGGGCGATTCGCGCCAAGTTTATCGCGATTTGAGCGCGCAGCTCAATGAGCTTGTGACCGCGGCCCGCAAGAATGCTGAGAGCAACAGCGCTCAGGGCGACGAGATGTACGCCAACAGCAACATGGTCGGTACGGCCCTGACCGTGCTTGCCATTCTGATCGCCGTGCTGCTCACCGTGCTGGTCGTGCGCAATACCGTGCGCCAGTTGGGCAAGGACCCCGGCGAGCTGAACGCCATTGCCCGCCGCGTGGTGGACGGCGATTATAATGTGGACGACGGCGGCAAGAAAATGGGCGTCTACGGCGCCATTGTGGAAATGGTCAACGCGCTGAAAAGCCATATTGAAAATGCCCAGCGCGAATCGGAAAACGCCAGGGAGCAGTCCGCCAAAGCCCAGGAGGCCATGCAACAGGCCGAGGCGGCCAGCAAGGAGGCCCAGGGCAAGACCCAGGCCATGCTGGCGGCCGCCGACAAGTTGGAGGAAGTGGGCAATGTGGTTTCTTCGGCCTCCAGCGAGCTTTCGGCCCAGATTGAACAATCCGACCGGGGCGCGGCAGAATCCGCCCAACGCCTCTCCGAAGCGGCCACGGCCATGAACGAAATGAACGCCACGGTCCAGGAAGTGGCCAGAAACGCGGGTTCCGCCTCCGCCGCTTCCGCCGAAACCAAGGAAAAGGCCGAGGCCGGGGCCCACGTGGTGGAAAAGGCTGTGCGCAGCATTGAGGAAGTCCATCAGCAGTCCCTGCAACTCAAGGACGACATGACCCAGCTCAACGAACACGCCCAGGATATCACCCGGATCATGGGCGTCATCTCGGACATCGCGGACCAGACCAACCTGCTGGCCCTCAACGCGGCCATTGAAGCGGCCCGCGCGGGCGAGGCCGGACGCGGCTTTGCCGTGGTGGCCGACGAAGTGCGCAAACTGGCTGAAAAGACCATGGCCTCCACCAACGACGTGGGCAACGCCATCAAGGCCATTCAGGAAAGCACGGCCAAAAGCATGACCGGCGTGGACAATGCCGTGGAGCGCATCGGCGAAGCCACGGAACTGGCCAACCAGTCCGGTCAGGCCTTGCAGGAAATAGTGGCCACTGTGGAGGCCACCGGCGATCAGGTCAACGCCATCGCCACGGCCAGTGAGGAGCAGTCCGCCGCCAGCGAGGAGATCAACCAGTCCATCGTCCAGGTCAACGACATGTCCCGCCAGACCGCCGAGGCCATGGGCGAGGCGGCCAAGGCCGTGTCCGACCTGGCCGCTCAGGCCCAGGGACTTACGAATCTGATTCAGGAATTGAAACAGGCCTGATTGCAATGTTGCGGTTGGGATCTGATCCCCGGCCGCAGGCGGGCGCGTATCGACAGCACGCGCCCGTCAAGCAGCCTTGACCTGGACAATCAGGGCGCGCTTCCCCATTGGGCGGGTGTCGCGAGACATCCGCCCTACTATTGCCGCTCTCCGCCGAGGTCATGGCCGCAAGTCGCCGGGGCCGTGTCCGACCCGGCGGCCCACATTCAGAGGCTCACGAAGTTGATTCAGGAATTGAAACAGGCATGGTCACAGCAGCGGGCTTATTCTCTGCCGCCATCTTGCGGAATCGGAAATCCGGTTTCATGAACACGGGTCGTCCGGCGAAACGCGGCACAAGCATTATACTTCCCGTCAGTCGGCGCGGATGCCGTTTAACCGATCTTACTGATTTTCTTTTGCCATCCTCTCCAGCTCATCCTCGATCAGGCATATCAGTTTATCAGCCCGTATCCCCAGAGCCTCACTCAGATAGAACAGCGCATTTAACGTCGGCCTTTTCTTCCCCTGTTCAAGCTGGATTACATAAGCGCGCTCCAGATAAGCCAGTTCAGCCAACTTACGTTTGCTCAACTTCAGCTCTTCGCGCCGACTTCGCAAAATATTCGCAAGAGCCTCATTTAGCTTAGGATATTCTTTCATTCCTTAAGCATACTCGAAATGACTTGACCAGAATATGTAACTATAGTAAACACAAATAAGTAGCGCGAACGGCATATCTATTACGCCTCCTCACAAGGAGGATATGTATTTTCAATCAACATGATGAATATAAAATTTTTGTTATTATTTTAATATTAATAAGATGTTATAATTTATTAAAACTCTATAAATACAATAATTGGTACATATTAATTGTATGTAGTGAACATGTTCTGTGCACAATACTATGCTTTTCTTTTATTATATTGAATTTATTAAATATTTTTAAATATATTTAAAATTATATAATTATACTCATAATTGATTATTTATTGTCACTCTATCAATAGAACATAAATAAATATTCGATTCAATACTTATTGAAATATAGATAACTTAAACAAAAATTTTATATAAAATTGTAATATAAATATATAAATATAAAAATAAAATTATGCGCAACGGAATATTCTCATGCATATTTCTGATGCGAAAGAATAACCGTCGGGCACAGCCTTTATAAATTACAATACACTGGTTGGCATACAAGAAGCGGCTGCTTTTGCGCTCGTCATAATGACGTCAGCCTCTCCGGCAATGCCGCTATGATCATATATATTTCTTTTGATTCTGAAGATCATTGTACGATCGTCATGCTATGATCCGGCTTTTTAGCCGCTCATCTGCATGCCGTCAGTGATGCCTTGCGCCCAAAGAGGCCCGCGACACTTTAGTAGTATCGGGCAAAGAACATTTTGCCATTCAGAATAAGGAACCGAAGCCGGGAACCGTCCTCATCGACCGCTTCATATCGCTTGCAGGAAGCAGCCAGCAACCGGAATGTCCTGACTGTGAAACAGCAACATGAAAAACAAAGGAGATGCTTTTATGAAGTTGTCGTCCAAAATTTCTTTCAGCATGGGGACATTGACGGTGCTGATCGCCATTCTGGCCTCTTATCTGTTGCTACAAATGCAACAAATCAACAGCACGGCCACCGTCATGGCTGAGCGATATATTCCGGTCATCGATCTGGCGGGAAAGCTGAACAATGATGTGTCGGAATATCGCATTATGGAAATACGCCACGTCTACGCCACTGACAGCGTCATAAAAGAGGACAGGGAAAAAGCCATGAGCCCCCTGCTGAAAAATATTGACGGTTATCTGCGGGAAATTAACGCCATCCTGCGCGCTCCGGCAACCAAAGCGGCATTGAAGCAGGTCGACGAACGCCTGAAAGACTATCTCAGTCTCTCCGGCAAGCTGCTGGACATCTCCCGTCAGAATCAGCCGGAAGAAGCCGTCAAATTATTGTTGGGCGACTCCCGCACCCTTTACAATGACCTGAGTGAACAGATCAACAATCTAGTGCTGGAGGTCAGAAAAAATGTCGACACAGCCAATGCCGAGGCAGATGTCAATTTCAACAAAAGCAATATGATGGGCATCAGCTTGACCGTACTGTCAATTTTTATCTCCGTGCTGCTCACCATCATGATTGTACGCAACAGCGTGCGCCAGTTGGGCAAGGACCCCGGCGAACTGAACACCATTGCGCGACGGGTGGTGGACGGAGACTATAACGTGGACGACGGCGGCAAAAAAATGGGGGTCTACGGCGCCATTGTGGAAATGGTTCATGCCCTGAAAAGCCATATTGAAAACGCCCAACGCGAATCGGAAAACGCCAGGGAACAGTCCGCCAAGGCCCAGGAAGCCATGCGACAGGCTGAAGACGCCAGCCGGGAGGCCAAGGCCAAGACGGAAGCCATGCTGGCGGCCGCCGACAAACTGGAGGAAATGGGCAGCGTGGTTTCCTCTGCCTCCACCCAGTTGTCCGCCCAGATCGAACAATCCGACCGTGGCGCGTCCGAGTCCGCCCAGCGCCTCTCCGAAGCGGCCACGGCCATGAACGAGATGAACGCCACGGTTCAGGAAGTGGCCCGTAACGCTGGTTCCGCCTCCTCCGCATCCGCCGAAACCAGGGAAAAGGCCGAAGCCGGAGCGCAAGTGGTGGAAAAGGCCGTGCGCAGTATTGAAGAGGTGCACCAGATGTCCCTGGAACTCAAGGGCGATATGGCCCAGCTTAACGAGCACGCCCAGGACATCACCCGGATCATGGGCGTCATCTCGGACATCGCGGATCAGACCAATCTGCTGGCCCTCAATGCCGCCATTGAAGCGGCCCGCGCGGGCGAGGCAGGGCGCGGCTTTGCTGTGGTCGCCGACGAGGTGCGCAAGCTGGCCGAAAAAACCATGGCCTCCACCAACGACGTGGGCAACGCCATCAAGGCCATTCAGGAAAGCACGGCCAAGAGCATGACCGGCGTGGACAATGCCGTGGAGCGCATCGGCGAAGCCACGGAGCTGGCCAGCCGGTCGGGCGCGGCCCTGGAAGAAATTGTGGCCACCGTGGAGGCCACCGGCGATCAGGTCAACGCCATCGCCACGGCCAGCGAGGAGCAGTCCGCCGCCAGCGAAGAGATCAACCAGTCCATTGTCCAGGTCAATGACATCGCCAGGCAGAGCGCCGAGGCCATGGGCGAGGCGGCCAAGGCCGTATCCGATCTGGCCGCCCAGGCGCAGGGGCTTACGAACCTGATCCACGAGCTGAAAGAGGCCTGATCACAATGTTGCGGCCGAGGATCAGCGCAAGCCCCCGGCCGCACACGCGGACGCGTATTTGACAGCACGCGTCCGTCAAGCGCCCTGAAGTGGACAGCAGGGTGCGCTTCCCCATAGGGCGGGTGTCGGGGGACACCCGCCCTACTGTGGAGGGTGTTGCCGGACCGGCGCAAGGCCGTAACCGCCATCGAGCGGGCATACCATCCGGCCTGAGGCGCGCTTTTTCCGTTTTTACCGGCCGCATGCGCCTGATTATGGGCGGATCGTTCCGGCTTGATGCGCGGCGGTCTTGCTGTATCGTGAAGAAAGTTCGCCGCATCCGACCGAAAGGCGGAAAACCCGGCATAATGCCATGCGTCGGGACGAACCAATTTACTGCTTAAGGAGTATATATTTTATTCAGTCATATTTTTAACGCGTTCCGCAGTAAGCAATGGTGGCATGTTTTTATATTTTGTACATTTTATGCATTGCAATATTAATGTCTAAATAAAAAATATTTTTTAGTGAAACTCTTATTTTATTAAGAGCAATATTTACAACATACAATAATATTTTTAACTTTATTTTCCTATATAATTTTATATTCATCGTGATTTTTCTTGATTTCACCAATATTTTACAGGATAATGTTTCAAGATACTAATGCTTTTATTTCTTTTTCCGATAATACATGGCAGAAGTGCATTCGATAGTGTCAACCTGTAGCGTAACCCACGGAATTTTTCCACCAATGGCATATGATGAATAAAAACGCCGGATTTTTCTTCCCTCCAACCCTTATGACGCGAGTCTGCCCCGCGCCGTTCTTTATTGCGGAGAGAGAGAGAGAGAGAGAGAGAGACTAGCTTCCTCGTAGGAAGTTCTTCTCCCATTCGCTTTTTTTAACGCCTGCATTCCCCTGTCAGAAGGGGAATGCAGGCGTTTTTGCGCTGGGGGACTGCTTAGCCTAATCATCAAAGGAGAAGGATTATGAAACTTTCAACGAAAATTGCGGCGGGCATGGGTTGTCTGGCTGTGCTCATGGGCATCCTCGGCGGGTATCTGCTCATGCAGATGGCCCAAATCAACGACAGCTTTACCCTAGTGACCAATCAGATGCTCCCGGTCCGGGCAAACGCAAACAATATCGACAAGGCGGCCACGGAATACCGCTTGGCCGAAGTGCTGCATCTCTACGCACCAGAACCTGCCCAGATGAAGGAATACGAAAAAAGACAGGAGAAATGGAAGGAAGTCATCGACAACGGCATCAGGAACCTTGAAGGCTTGATTTTCCGTCCCGAGGTCAAGCAGGTTTTTCAGACCTATCTGGCGGTTCGGCAGACATATCAGGACACGCATCAGCGCTTGCTTGAGCTTTCTCGGCAAAATCGTATGCAGGAAGCCGTGGCTGTGCTGAACGGCGATTCACGCACCCAATACGACGAGATGAACGAGAAGCTGAAGCAGTTGGTAGGAAGCATCAACGGGGCTATTGATAAAGCCAATGCCGCGGGCGACGTGATATACGACACCGCGCGTCTGATCGGCATTATTTTGGTAGTTGCGGCCGTGCTGATTGCCGTCCTCCTGACCCTGCTGCTGGTACGCAATACTCTCCGCCAGTTGGGCAAGGACCCCGGAGAGCTGAATACCCTTGCCCACCGCGTGGTGGACGGCGACTATAATGTGGACGACGGCGGCAAAAAAGTGGGCGTCTACGGCGCTATTGTGGAAATGGTCAACGCCCTGAAAACCCATATCGAGAATGCCCGGCGCGAGTCGCAAAACGCTAAAGAGTAGTCCGCCAAGGCGCAGGAGGCCATGCAACAGGCCGAAGCCGCCGGCAAAGAGGCCCAGGCCAAGACAGAAGCCATGCTGGTAGCCGCCGACAAGTTGGAAACCGTGGGCAACATTGTTTCCTCCGCCTCCGCCGAGCTTTCGGCCCAGATCGAGCAATCCGACCGGGGCGCGGCTGAATCCGCCTCCCGTCTTTCCGAAGCGGCCACAGCCATGAACGAAATGAACGCCACGGTCCAGGAAGTGGCCAAGAACGCGGGGTCGGCCTCCGCCGCCTCCGCCGAAACCAGGGAAAAGGCCGAAGCAGGCGCGCAGGTGGTGGAAAAGGCCGTGCACAGCATTGAAGAGGTGCACCAGATGTCGCTGGACCTCAAGGAAGACATGACCCAGCTCAACGAGCACGCCCAGGACATCACCCGAATCATGGGCGTCATCTCGGACATCGCGGACCAGACCAATCTGCTGGCGCTGAACGCCGCCATTGAGGCCGCCCGCGCGGGCGAGGCCGGACGCGGTTTCGCCGTGGTGGCCGACGAGGTGCGCAAGCTGGCCGAAAAAACCATGACCTCCACCCAGGATGTGGGCAATGCCATCAAGGCCATTCAGGAAAGCACGGCCAAGAGCATGACCGGCATGGACAACGCCGTGGAACGCATCAGCGAGGCCAACGAACTGGCCAGCCAATCCGGTGCGGCCCTGCAGGAAATCGTGGCCACCGTGGAAATCACGGCGGACCAGGTCAACGCCATTGCCACGGCCAGCGAGGAGCAGTCCTCCGCCAGCGAAGAAATCAATCAGTCCATCGTCCAGGTCAACGACATGTCCAAGCAGACCGCCGAGGCCATGGCTGAGGCGGCCAAGGCCGTGTCCGACCTGGCCGCCCAAGCACAAGGGCTTACGGACCTGATCCGCGAGCTGAAAGAAGCCTGATCACAATGTTGCGGCCAGGGATCAGCGCAAGCCCCCGGCCGCACACGCGGGCGCGTATTTGACAACACGCGTCCGTCAGGCACCCTGAAGTGGACAGCAGGGTGCGCTTCCCCATAGGGCGGGTGTCCCCCGACACCCGCCCTTTTGCGCTTTGCCGCCATGCTTTGTTGGCGACGCCCGCCTTCACAGGCAAAGCCGCGTGTTGCCCCTGACCTTGCGCGCGCAGCCCAGCGGAGCTTGTGGCCGCTCCTGGAAAAATGCCAAACGGGCCATGCCTGAGGCGCGATCCGCAATGACCAGCGGACCGCGCTTTTTTTTATTTTAAAAACACTAAAAATCATAAATACACGATAAAAAGCGTATTTATATGATTTTTTGACAATATAATTACGTTATTTAATGTACTTTGAAAAACCCATAATTATCTGTTAACCACTTTGATTAACAAAAAAATATTCCAAATAATACCCGTATTGCACTAAAGATGAATTCACGCATTCCGATAAATAATGCCGACAGAGGTCAACAACGCCGCGTCACGCTGCATACGCGCAAGGCATGGCGGGCATATAAACATGGCCGTTGAGGATGGCCGCCTTGTGCGAGAGACGATGGCATATCCATTATGGGGGCTTTGTCAAAAACAGACCTCCTCTCTGTGGACAGGGAGGAGGCGCGAGGGCGGGGCGGTAATCGCCCCGCCAAAAGGGCATCATTGTTTCATCTGCGGCGTGGGAGGTTACACATGAAGTTGCAGACAAAGTTGGTACTGGGTTTTTCGCTGGTTCTTCTGATGACGCTGGGCCTGGGCATCGCCAGCTACTATCTGACGGAGAACATGAGCGTCTATTCCGCTGAGGCCGCCTATCTGGACAACGGCAAAACCGCCCTGCTGAAGGTGCAAGGCAACTATCTGAGATTCATCGTCTATGGAGAAGAAAGCTTCGCCAAGGCTGCCATGAAGGAACTGGAGGGGGCCATACAGCATTTCGAGTCGTGCCTTCCCCTGATTATGGCGGCTGAAAACAGGCGGAAAGTGGAGGACGGCATCAAGCAGGTGCGGGAGCTCGGCAACTTCTTGAAAACGGTGATCGAAGACCACAAGAAAAGCCAAAAAACCCTGGCCGGGGCCGAGGAAATTTTCGCCGGTCTGTGGAAGCGGTTTAATGCCCTGGAAGAGGGCATCCGCACTGCCATCGCCGAGCAGGGTTTTGAACAGCGCAGGATAGACAATCTGACGCGGTCCATGAACCTGCGGGATGAGACCACCCGTCTGCGGGCCGCCATCAACAAGCTCGCCATCAGCTCCTCTCAGGAAGAGCTCAACAACGTGGTGGAATTTCTGGAAAAGACGCGCGCCCGCATGATCGAACAAAAGGAACTTTTCCTCACTTCGTCCAACAAGACGCAGATGGCCGCTGTTGTTGACGAAATGGAAAAATACTCCACCCTGACGCGCGACTATCTGGAAATTCTGGGCAGACAGGCGCGGGATTTGAAAAAACTGGCCGCGGCATTCCGTGACGTAGAGGCCAGCGCCACAGAGCTGTCGCTTTTCGGCGTTCAGGAAGTGCAGAAAGCCAACGCCAGAGCCGACACCGTGATCGTGTCTTTCTGCACCGCGGCTCTGCTCTGCGGCATTCTGCTCACCCTCTACCTTTCCCGTAACGTAATGCGCCAGTTGGGCAAGGATCCCGGCGAGCTGAACGCCATTGCCCGCCGCGTGGCGGGCGGCGACTACAATGTGCACGACGGCGGCAAGAAGCAGGGCGTGTACGCCGCCATTGTGGAAATGGTGGCCGCTCTGGAAGCCAATATCAAGAAGGCCGAACAGGAAACCCGGAATGCCGGCGAGCAGTCGGCCAAGGCACAGGATGCCATGCGGAAAGCCGAGGCGGCCGGACAGGAAGCCCAGGCCAAGGCTCAGGCACTGCTGACCGTGGCCGGCAGGCTGGAAGAAGTGGGCACTGTGGTTTCCTCCGCCTCCACCGAGCTTTCCACCCAGATCGAGCAGTCCGACCGGGGCGCGGGCGAGGCCGCCCAGCGCCTTTCCGAGGCCGCCACGGCCATGAACGAGATGAACGCCACCGTGCAGGAAGTGGCCCGCAACGCCTCTTCCGCCTCCTCAGCTTCGGCCGACACCAAGGAAAAGGCCGAAGCAGGCGCCCAAGTGGTGGAGCGCTCCCTGCGGCGCATTGAGTCCGTGCATCAGGTCTCGCTGGAACTCAAGGAAGACATGGGCCAGCTCAACGAGCACGCCCGCTCCATTGACCAGATCATGGGCGTCATTTCGGACATCGCGGACCAGACCAACCTGCTGGCGCTGAACGCCGCCATTGAGGCCGCCCGCGCGGGCGAGGCCGGACGCGGCTTTGCCGTGGTGGCCGACGAGGTGCGCAAGCTGGCCGAAAAAACCATGGCCTCCACCCACGATGTAGGCAACGCCATCAAGGCCATTCAGGAAAGTACCGCCAAGAGCACCGCCTCGGTGGACAACGCCGTGGCCCAGATTGAGGAAGCCACGCAGTTCGCCAACGAATCCGGGCGCGCTCTGGAAGAAATCGTGGCCACGGCTGAAGTCACGGCCGATCAGGTCAACGCCATCGCCGCAGCCAGCGAGGAGCAGTCCGCCGCCAGCGAGGAGATCAACCACTCCATTCTCGAATGCAACGATATGAGCAGACAGATCGCCGAGGCCATGGCCGAAGCGGCCAAGGCCGTATCCGATCTGACCGGCCAGACCCAGGAGCTTACGGAACTGATTCGTGAGATGAAAACCGCCTGACCAAGGCTCGTTCTGGAACGGGGCAACCTGCGGGGGAACCGGCGAATACGGCCGGTTCCCTTTTTTTGTCATAAAAAAGGAGCGCCGGAGCGCTCCCTGAAAAAAAGCAAGATGATGCTGGATTAGTCTTTCTTGTCCTTCTTCAGCCAGGACATCATGCCGCGCAGGTTCCTGCCCACCTGTTCGATCTGGTGTTCGGACTCGTTACGGCGCGTGGTCAGGAACATGGGGTACTTGGCGCGGGCTTCCAGAATGAAGTCGCGGGCGAATTTGCCGCTCTGGATGTCCTTGAGCACGCCCTTCATTTCCTTTTTCACGTTCTCGTTGATCAGACGCGGACCGGAGACATAGTCACCGTATTCCGCCGTGTTGCTGATAGAATAACGCATACGCGAGAGGCCGCCCTCGTACATCAGGTCCACGATCAGCTTCATTTCGTGCATGCATTCAAAATAAGCCATTTCCGGCTGGTACCCGGCTTCCACCAGAGTTTCGAAACCGGCCTTGATCAGGGCGGAGATGCCGCCGCAGAGCACGGCCTGTTCGCCGAAGAGGTCGGTTTCCGTCTCTTCGCGGAAGCTGGTTTCAATGACGCCGGAGCGGGTGCCGCCGATGCCCTTGGCATAGGCCAGGGCCACCTTGAGGGCCTCGCCCGTCGCGTCCTGCTCAATGGCCACCAGGCAGGGCACGCCGCCGCCCTCGGTAAAGGTGCGGCGCACCAGATGGCCGGGACCCTTGGGCGCGATGAGGAAGACATCCACGTCCTTGGGCGGCTGGATCTGGCTGAAATGGATGTTGAAGCCGTGGGCGAACAGCAGGGCCTTGCCCTTGGTCAGGTGGGGCTTGATGTCGTTTTCATAGACCGCCGCCTGCACTTCGTCAGGCAGCAGAATCATGATCAGATCGGCCTGTTTCGCGGCTTCGGCGGCGGACACCGGCGTGAAGCCGTGTTCCTTGGCAAGCTCGTAGTTGGCGCCGCCGGGGCGCTGGCCCACGACCACCTTGACGCCGGAATCCCGCAGGTTCTGGGCATGGGCATGGCCCTGGCTGCCGTAGCCGATGATGGCCACAGTTTTATTTTTCAAAACATTGAGATCGGCATCCTGATCATAATAAACTTTCATCTGAACATCCTCTGTAATCGCTCACGGTTAAACAAAACGCCTCCCGGCCGCACATGCGGAGGGGAAATGGGAAATAGGGGGGCGCGGACTGCCGCGCTCCGTTCTCGCTTCGAACTTGGCATGCACCTTTGCGGGCGACGCGTCAATCCACCTTCTTGGAGCGGCGCATGGCCACAGAGCCGGTGCGCGCCAGTTCCTTGATGCCAAAACGCTGCAGCAGGCTGATGATGGCCTCCAGCTTGCCGTAGTCGCCCGTGGCCTCAATGGTCATTTCATTGCAGCTGACGTCCACGACCTTGCAGCGAAAGATCTCTACCGTGCGCAGAATTTCACCGCGCATGGGACCTTCGGCCTGCACCTTGACGAACATCATCTCCCGCTCCACGGCGGGGGTGTCCGCAAAATCCATCACCTTGATGACCGAGACGATTTTGTGCAGATGCTTCATGATCTGCTCCAGAATCATGCTGTCGCCATAGGTGGTGATGGTCATGTGCGAAACGCCGTCCTCAAGGGTCGGGGCCACATTGAGCGAATCGATATTGAAGCCGCGCCCGCTGAACAGGCCCACCACGCGGGAAAGCACGCCGGGTTCGTTTTCCACCAGCACGGAAAGCACGTGTCGTTGCATAGCCATCTCCTACACCAGCAGCATTTCGTCCAGCGCCGCGCCGGCGGGCACAATGGGATAGACGTTTTCCTCGCGCTCCACCACCACGTCGATGAAGGCGGGGTTGGGCGTGGCCAGGGCCTTTTCCAGCTCGGGCAGGAGATCCTCAGGCTTTTCAATGCGGTAGCCTTCGGCCCCGTAGGCTTCAGCCAGCTTCACAAAGTCAGGCTGAGCCTCCATATTGGTGGAGCTGTAATTGTGGTTGTAGAAAAGCTCCTGCCACTGGCGCACCATGCCGAGATGGCGGTTGTTCAGAATAACCACCTTGACCGGCAGTTTATAGGCCACGGCCGTGGCCAGTTCCTGAATGTTCATCTGCAGCGAGGCGTCGCCGGCCACGGCGATGACCATCTTGTCCGGCAGGGCGAACTGCGCGCCGATGGCCGCCGGAAAGCCGTAGCCCATGGTGCCCAGGCCGCCGCTGGTCAGCAGGGTGCGCGGCTTGGTGAAGCTGTAGAACTGGGCCGCCCACATCTGGTGCTGTCCCACTTCCGTGGCGATGATGGCGTCGCCGCGGGTGAGTTCGCGCAGGGCTTCCACTACCTGTTGGGGCTTGATGTTGCCGTTTTTCTGGTAACTGAGGGGCTTGCTTTCCTTCCATTCGGCCACGGCCCTGACCCATTCGGCGTGCTCCGCGGCCCAGTCCTTGCCGGACAGCTTGGCCTCGCAGATTTCCATGATGCCCGCCAGAGCCTGCTTGCAGTCGCCCACCACCGGCACTTCCACCGCCACGTTCTTGCGGATGGAGGTGGGGTCGATGTCGATATGCACAATGCGCGCCTTGGGCGCGAAGGCCGTCAGTTTGCCGGTGACGCGGTCGTCAAAGCGCGCGCCCACGCAGACCAGCAGGTCCGCGTTGTTGATGGCGAGATTGGCGGCGTAGGTGCCGTGCATGCCCACCATGCCCAGCGAAAGCGGGTCCGTGGCCGGAAAGCCGCCCAGCCCCATGAGCGTGCAGGCCACGGGAATGTGCAGGCGGCGCGCCAGGGCGGTCAGTTCTTCGGCGGCATTGGCCATGATCACGCCGCCGCCTGCCAGCAGCACCGGGCGTTTGGCCTGGGCCAGCTCTTCCACCGTGCGCCGCAACTGGTTGAGATTGGGCTTGTAGGTGGGGTTGTAGCTGCGCATGTAGATGTCTTCGGGCCAGGTAAACTCCGCCCTGGCCTGGACCACATCCTTGGGCAGGTCCACCAGCACCGGGCCGGGCCGCCCGGAACGGGCCAGATAAAAGGCCTGGCGGATGGTCAGAGCCAGCTTGTTCACGTCCTTGACCAGAAAATTGTGCTTGGTGCACGGGCGGGTGATGCCCACAATGTCCACTTCCTGGAAGGCGTCGTTGCCGATGAGCTTGGTAGGCACCTGGCCCGTGACCACAACCAGCGGAATGGAGTCGGAATACGCTGTGGCTATGCCCGTCACCGTATTGGTGGCGCCCGGCCCGGAGGTCACCAGGCAGGCCCCGACCTTGCCGGAGGCGCGGGCATAGCCGTCAGCCGCGTGCACAGCTCCCTGCTCATGGCGGACCAGCACATGGCGGATCTCGGGATGTCGCGGCAGCTCGTCATAAATATCGATCACCGCGCCGCCCGGATAGCCGAACAGCACGTCCACGCCTTCACGCTTCAGGGATTCAAGAAGAATCTGCGCACCTGTGCATTCCATAGACCGGCTCCTCAACCACTTTTATTAGTCTTGCTTTTTCAGACGATCCAGGATGTCCATCAGCCTGGTTTTGCCTTCCAGCTTCTGCTTCTTCAGTTGTTTCAGGGTCTGCTCTTCGGTGGGCGTGCGGTAGGCTTTGCCTTCCAGCTTTTCCACCTGCTTTTCGTAGAGCACGTGATCTTCCCAAAGGGATTTCAGCTCCGGATCAGTGGGCGCGTACTTTTCCAGCAGGTCAATTTCATGCTGATCCATAAGAAATCTCCAGCGTTAGATGTTCAAGTGCGGACGATCCGCGCAAAAAGCCCGTCTGGGGGGCATCCCGGCCTTGAAACATGAGAACTTCAAAGCAGCTCGGCCCGGGGGCGGTTTTCCCATGGAGGTTTTTGCCCTCCCGGCAGGGAAAAAGTCTGGCGCGGCCGGAAGGCAAAACAACCGCTTCGGGAAGCGCCCTTAATGCAGGGCGATGGCATACTGCGCCAGCGAGGCGATCACGATACGGTTGATCAGCTCAATGGCCAGCAGCACCACCACCGGCGAGAAATCCAGGCCGCTCGTATAGGTGAAGGGCAGCCATTTGCGCACCCGGTAAAAGACAGGCTCGGTCAGGAGCCGCAAGGTCCGCACAATGGGATTGTAAGGATCGGGCCGCACCCAGGTCAGCACGGCGGAGATGATTACAATCCAGAAATAGATATTCAGCAGCGAACCCAGCACCAGGGCTATGGCGCTCAACGTATTGGCAAGCACAATCATGCAGTCTCCGACCTAACCTTAAGACTAGACGTGAATCAATGGCGGCTCGTCAGAACCGGAGCCAGGGCCCGGCCCAGAGCGGCGAAATCCGGCGCGACGATCCGGCCTTGCAGGTCGCCGCCGTTGAAAGCCGCGAACGTCACCCCCGCCGCTTCGGCGGCCTCCTTGTCATGCGGGCTGTCGCCCACAAAAAGCGTATCCCGGGGCCGCACGCCCCAGTCCGCACAGATGCGCAACGCGCCCTCGGGCGACGGCTTGGGCGCGGCGTTGCTCGCCGTGAGCACAGGATTAAAATAGGGGGGCAAGGCGAAAAAGTCCAGAACCCTTTGTATGCCCTGCTCCGTGCGGTTGGTGGCGATGGCCATGCGCACGCCCCCGGCGTGCAGCTCTTCCGCAAATTCGCGAAAACCGGGCATGAGGCGCAGCAGGGGCAGGATATCGCGCTGGTAGTTGATTTCGTCCCTGGTCACGCGGTCGATCTCGCCGTGCAAACGCTCGGGCAGGATGTAGCGCAGGGCCTGACCCGCCGTGGCCATGAAGGAATAGGCCTCCTGCTCCGGCGTCATGGGCGGCAGGCCGAAATAGGCCAGCACGCGATTGTAGAACTCGTCATTGGCCGCGCGGGAATTGATCATCACGCCGTCGCAGTCGAAAATCACGCCGCTCAGACCGTGGGGAAAAAGCGCTCCGCTCATGCGCGCCCCCAGGTCAACCAGACGCGCTCCACGGCCAGGGGGCCGTCCGCTTCCCGCCCCGGCGGACGCGAATGCCCCAGCGCCCGCCAGAGCGGGGCGCGGGCTTCCACTATCTCGTCGGCCTGCTCCGCCGGGCAGCCCAGCAATTCCGCGTAGTGCGGCGCGGGGCTGAAGTCGAGCCGTTCCAGCAGGTCCGCGCGCATGGGGCCTTCCGCCGCCAGCGCCGCGTCCCCGGGCAGAAAATACGCGGCATTGGCCGCCGCCAGTCGCCAGGGCGGAACCAGGGACGGGTCCAGAGCGATGGACGCGCCCAGAAAAGGCAGACCGCGCGGGCGTTCGTCCTCTTCCACGCCCAGGGCGGCGGTCAGGCGGCCCGCGTTGTCCGCATAGCGCCGCGCCAGATCGGCCAGTTCGGCCAGGCGTTCTTCCTGAAGCCAGAGCCAGAGCAGGGTCTTCTGGGCCTGTTCGCGCTCCAGCCGCTCCCGACGGGCGGCTTCCGCCGCCGGAGGGGTCGCGCCGTCGAGCCTGTCCAGGTCTTTCAGCGCGGCCAGCTCGGCCTGCTGCCGCGCGTTGCGCGCGTTGCCCGCCACGGCGGCGCCCAGCGGCAGGCCGGAAAGCGCCGCCACGTCCATCTGGCGCAGATCCGCCAGACAGGCCGCGGCCTCGCGTTCGCTGAAGGGATAATTTGACGGGCGGTGGCGGCCGCAGGCCGGGGCCGCTGCATCATGCACAGCGCAAAGATCGTCCGGCAGGCCCGGCCAGAGGCGCAGGGCTCCCGGCCAGGCCGGGGCGGAGGAGGAATCCGGGTCCAGTCCCCGGGGCAGCGGCCCGCGCAGGAACGGCAGTCTGAGGCACAAGGTCACATTCATACTTTTTTCCTTCGGAGTTGGTTAACATAGCTGTTGCCGGGCCTGAGCGCAAGCCGCCGCGCACGCCGCGTCCCGGCCCAGCCCGTCGCGGCGGCGCTGCGCGGATGTATTGTCAGTCGGTTGATTATCGCATATATACACGCCAGCAACGTCGCGGGCACGCGCGGCGATCCGCCAAATCATCCGCCGGGCCGCGCCCGGCATAGAAGGAGTACAGCTATGGAACAGGGCACCATCCGCCTCAAGACCGGCCTTGCCGAAATGCTCAAGGGCGGTGTGATCATGGACGTCACCACCCCCGAACAGGCGAAAATCGCTGAAGAAGCGGGCGCCTGCGCCGTTATGGCCCTGGAACGCGTGCCCGCCGACATCCGCGCCGCCGGCGGCGTGGCCCGCATGGCCGACCCCACCATCGTCAAAAAGATCATGGAAGTGGCCAGCATCCCGGTCATGGCCAAGGCGCGCATCGGCCACTTTGTGGAAGCGCGCATTCTGGAAGCCTTGGGCGTGGACTACATTGACGAAAGCGAAGTGCTGACTCCCGCCGACGACCGTTACCACATCGACAAGCGCGACTTCACCGTGCCCTTTGTCTGCGGCTGCCGCAATCTGGGCGAAGCCCTGCGCCGCATCGCCGAAGGCGCGGCCATGATCCGCACCAAGGGCGAACCCGGCACCGGCAACGTGGTGGAAGCCGTGCGCCACTGCCGTCAGGTCATGGATGAAATCCGCATGCTCTGCGCCCTGCCCGACGCCGAAGTGCCCAACTTCGCCAAGGAATGCGGCGCGCCCCTGGAAATCTGCCTGCTCGTGCGCAAGGAAGGCCGCCTGCCCGTGGTCAACTTCGCCGCCGGCGGCATCGCCACCCCGGCCGACGCGGCCCTGATGATGCATCTGGGCTGCGACGGCGTGTTCGTGGGCTCGGGCATCTTCAAGTCCGGCGATCCGGCCAAGCGCGCCAAGGCCATTGTGCAGGCCGTGACCAACTACAAGGACTACGCCATGCTGGCCGAAATCTCCCGCGATCTGGGCGAACCCATGGTCGGCATCGAGATCTCCTCCATCCCGGACGCCGAACGCATGCAGGAACGGGGCTGGTAAGATGGCCAAACCCTGCGTGGGTGTTCTGGCGCTGCAAGGGGCCTTCCGCGAGCACGCGGCCTCGGTGACCCGCCTGGGAGCCGAGGCCCGCGAAGTGCGCCAGCTCGGGCACATGGACGGCATCGACGCCATGATCATTCCCGGCGGCGAAAGCACCACCATGGGCAAACTGCTGGTGGAGCTGGGCATGCTCGATCCCCTGCGGCGGCGCATTGAAGACGGCATGCCGGTCTACGGCAGTTGCGCGGGCCTGATCCTGCTTTGCCGCGAGATCGAAAACTCGGACCAGCCCCGTCTGGGCGTGCTGGATGCCGTTGTGCGCCGTAACGCCTTCGGCCGCCAGGTGGACAGCTTCGAAACCGAGCTGGACCTGCCGGAGCTGGGCATGCCGCCGTTTCCGGCGGTGTTCATCCGCGCGCCCGTGCTGACCGGCGTGGGTCCGCGCGTGCGTGTGCTGGCCGAGGTCAAGGGGCAGGCCGTGGCCGTACGCCAGGACAACGTGCTGGCGACTTCCTTCCATCCCGAGCTGACTCCCGATACGCGGCTGCACCGCTACTTCCTTGAGATGTGCGGAAACTGAACAGCCCTTCCCCTGAATGAAAAGCCCTTGCGCTTACGGCGCGAGGGCTTTTTTTATTGCTGAACCCCCTTCGCGGCGCTTGCGCGGCCCTCGGCCCGTTTTCAAGTAAACTCGCCGGACGCGAATTTTTTATGCCCGCGCGAATTCACCCAACCGTCACCGTTCCGCCAAATGATCCGGGTAGATATGGATCATTCATAAACCACATATGGATATGGAGACGGATCATGGACCACACACTCACGTACATTCAGACCGAACTGGCTGAAGCGCGGACGCGCCTGTCGCTCCTGCGCGAAGCTTTTCAGATCCAGCCCTGCGCCGACGAACTGGACGCGGCCGGGCATCTGACGGCGGTCCATCTGGCCGAGAGCTGCGCCACGCACAGCGCGGAGCGCATTCGCGGCCTGCAAAGCCTGCTGGACTTTCTGCGTCACGGAGGTTCCCCACTCTGCGAGGACTGCGGGGAAGAAATCCCGCTGGCCCGCCTGCTGGCCGCCCCCGGAACCACACGCTGCTGCGAATGCCAGCAGGCGCTGGAAAACGGTGAAGGCGGCTCCGCGCCGGGCTTCCTTGCCGAAACCAGTTCCACTCAAGGCCTCGCCGGGAATTACTGAGACATCCCGCCGGGGCCTTTTTATTTTCATCCGCAGGAGGATATATGACAAGCGATGTAGGCGCGCTGAGCCTGCCGGGCCGGCGCGACCCCCTGGACAAGACACTGAAGCTTCTGGGTAAGAGCCTGGGACGGCGGATTTCCGGACTGGGCCGTCTGGAAAAAATGGCCCGGCGCCTCCCATGCCGCGCGGCGCCAGCCGACTACGCCGAAGCCTGCCTGACGGCTCTGGAAATAAACGTGGACTGCGCGCCGGAAGAAATGGCGCGCATCCCTCCGCACGGACCGCTGCTGTTCTATGCCAACCATCCTTCGGGCGCGCTGGAAGGCCTGATCATGGCCGCCCGCTGCGGCGGCGTCCGGTCCGACCTGAAAATCCTGGCCAACGACGCGCTGCTGAGCCTGCCCCAGCTTGCACCCATGCTCCTGCCCCTGGATCTTTCCGGCCGCCGCAAAGGCCATAATGCGACCATGTTGCGGCAGGCCCTGCGGCATCTGCGCGAGGGCGGCGCTTTGGGCATCTTTCCGTCGGGCCGGGTGGCCCGCCGCCTGACGCGGCGCGGCCCGGTCGAAGAGCCCTGGCTCCCCTTGCTGGGACGCTTGAGCCGTTGCGGCGGAAGCGACGGCCCACGCCTGCTGCCGCTGCATTTTGACGTGCGCGTCAGCCCGCTGTTTCTGGCGGCGGCCCGCTGCAACGACGAGTTGGCCGGGGCGCTGCTGCCGCGCGTGCTCTATGGCCAGCGCCGCAGCCGGGCGGCCATGCGCGTGGGCCTGCCTGCCAGCTCCACCGGTCTGGCCGCCCTGGACGACGCCCGGCGCGTGCACTGCCTGCGCCTCTGCCAGTCCGCCTTGGCGGACGCGGGCCGGACGGCGCGCCCCGCCCGTTGCAGGCCACTGGCCCCGGCCGTGTCCGCCGGGGAATTCATGGAAGTGCTGGCCGCCCTGCCCCGCAACCGCCGTCTGGCAGAGGACGGACGCTACGCGGTTTATCTGCTGCAAGGCAACGAATCGCCGCTGTTGCTGGATGCCCTGACCCGGCGACGCGAGGAAGCCTTCCGCGCTCTGGGCGAAGGCAGCGGCCGGGAGCGGGACCAGGACCGCTATGACGCGCATTATGAACACTTGTTGCTGGTGGATGAAAAGGGCCGCGCCCTGGCGGGAGCATACCGTACGCGTCTGGTCCGGCCCGAACTGGCCCGGACCTATGGCAGGGAGACGCTCTATACGGCCTCGCTGTTCCACTTCAAACCGGAATTCTTCCGCCAGTGCGGCAATGCCCTGGAACTGGGCCGGGCTTTTGTGAGCGCCGAATACCAGCGTGATTACGCGCCCCTTCTCCTGCTCTGGAAAGGCATCGGGCAACTGGCGCTGCGCTACGGCGTGCGGACGCTCTTCGGCCCGTCCAGCATGGGCCTCAATTACCGCCCCCAGTCCGTGGACCTGCTCTGGCGGCATCTGCGTCTGCGCCACTGGCACGCGCCTTTGGCGGGCCTGGCGGAGGGACGGCGGCCCCGCGTCCTCCGCGAGGAGCTGAGCTTCGCCCGCGATCTGGATTACGCCACGGTGAACGCTCTGGTGCGTCAGATGGAGGACGGCCGCGCCCTGCCGATCCTCTTCAAGCATTACCTGCAACTGGGCGGGCGCATCGCGGCCTTTCACGAGGACAGACGGTTCGGCACGCTTGACGCCCTGCTGGTGGTGGACCTGCTCAACGCGCCGGACAAACTCCTGCGCCGCTATGTGGGGGACGACGGCCTGAAACGCCTGCGTGACCGCATGTGGTACACATAGGATTCTCCGGCAGGCCGCCGAGGCATGCGGCGGCCTGCCTCTTGTACGAAAAAACGCCCCGTCCGCCGCGATACGGCATAAACCGCCCGTCCGAGCGAGTAAAAAATATGCCGCGCAGCGGGCCGGGGGCAGAACACAAACGATGCTTTTATTCTCCCCCGGGCGGCAATGCCTTACCAACCGAAGCCCTATTCAGCATGCCATACAGACTTACTTGCACATTATGTTGTTTTTTTTCAAACGTTTTCAAATAGTCAAATATTTTCTTGTTATCATGCGCAATGCCGTTTTTCTCGCAGACCTGATGAAACATTCGCATCAATGCTTTGTCATTGGGGCTGGCAAGCGCATATTGCGTCCCATAAATGTGCATATATTTTTCTTTCAGATACGGAAACAAGCGGTCCAGTTGGCTGTAGAAATATTCCCGGCTTCCTTCGCGAAGCGTCACCCCCATACCAAAGCAGATAATGCCGTAAACCTTTGCCTCAATGCAATACTCTAAAATTCCCGCTATATTTTTTTCAGTATCGTTGATGAAAGGAAGAATGGGGCAAAGCCAGACGACTGTGGGAATACCGGCATTGCGTAATTGCTGTAATACTTCAAAGCGTTCCCGTGTTGTGCTGACGTTCGGCTCAATTTTTTTGCACAACTCATCGTCATAGGTAGTTAATGTCATCTGAACGACGCATTTTGTTTTTTCATGTATGTTTTTCAGCAGATCCAAATCTCTCAAGACAAGGTTTGATTTTGTTATCAATGTGAATCCGAAACCATATTGATGGGCCAATGACAACGCTTTTCTGACATGTTTGATTTCATTTTCCAGCGGAATATACGGATCGGTCATGGATCCGGTAGCCAGCATGCATTTTGCGCGTTTCTTTTTAAGAATATCCTCTAATAATACAAGCGCGTTTGATTTAACTTCAATATCTTCAAAATCATGTCCCATATGGTAGCATGTACTTCTTGAATCGCAATATATGCAGCCATGCGAGCAACCGCGATACAGGTTCATCCCATTCTTTGCCGATAAAATCCCCCGTGCAGTCACAAAATGCATTGCGTCTCCTCACCCGACAGGTATCCTTTCAAACGGCGCAACAGCAGTACACGCCCGGCCTTTCCAACACCGCGACCATACTGAACCCCGCCGCATAAAACGCCAAGCGCCCGAATCCGTATCCGGGCGCTTGGGCTTTGAAAGATTTCGAAAGGCGCGGCCGTTTAGCCGCCGTTCTCGACCATATCCTGGATATAGGGCAGATAGGTGGGATCCGTGCCCGCAATATGGTTGATGAGCCAATCCTTGAGGAAGCTCAGCAGATCCATGCTCACCGTGGCCGTACCGTCTTTGAGCTGCGCCTCAAATTCGTCCAGCTTGGCCACGAACTTGCGGTGAATGGCCTTGTGCTCCTCGGTGCCGGGATATTGCGAAGGCGCAAAAATCTTTTCCTCGTCACTGAAATGCGAGGCCGTGTAGTCCCGCAGTTTCTTCACAATGGCCTGAAGCTCCTCGCCGGTGCGGTTGTTCTTCATGGCCCGGTAGAGATCGTTGATGTAACCGCAGAGCCGGCGGTGCTGGCTGTCGATAGCCGGCACATGCAGGTCCAGCTTGGGCGTCCACTGCACGAATTTGTCCGTTGCGGCGGCCTGGGCGTAATCGCCCGTCACCAGAGCGTTGACGATCATGTCCAGCTCTTCCATGCCGCTTTTGAACGAAAGCAGGGCCGCCGTGAAGGTTTCCATATTGGTGGCCGTGCTTTCGGCCACGTGGCGGATTTCCTCCAGAGCGCCGTTGGTCTGCGTGCTGCTTTCAGACTGTTCGGCCGCGCCCTGGGCGATGATCTTCAGATGTTCGGCGGTTTCTTCCATGCCGCCCACAATCTTGCCCATAAACTCTCCGGCGCGGGAGGCCCGTTCCGCGCTTTCCACGGTCAGCCGCGCGGCCTCTTCCACATTTTCCACATTGCGTTGCGTTTCTTCCTGAATCGCGTGGACGGCTTCCTCAACTTCCTTGGTGGCGCCCATGGTCTTTTCGGCCAGTTTGCGCACCTCGTCGGCCACCACGGCGAAACCGCGCCCGGCCTCGCCCGCGCGCGCCGCCTCAATGGCCGCATTGAGCGCCAGCAGATTGGTCTGGTCCGCCACTTCATTGATGACGCTCATCACCTGGCCGATGTTGCTGGCCTTTTCGCCCAGACCGGCCATGGCTTCCTTGAGATGCAGAATGGTTCTTTTGACCGTTTCGATGGAAGCCACCGCGCCGCGCACTTCCTCTTCGCCGGTAACGGCCTGACCGCGCGAGGTTTCGGCATTGTCCGAGACTTCGCGCACGCGGATGGAGGATTCCTGCGCGGCCTCGGCCACGCGTTCCATGGCTCCGCCGGTTTCACCCAGACGCACGCGCTGCACTTCCACGCCCTTATCCACATCCGCAACCAGTTGCGACAAATGGCGCACGTCCGTGGACAGCTTGTTGCAGACGCTGTGGGCCTTGTCCAGCACGGGCGCGCTCTGCGCCAGCTTGTCGGCCAGTTCCCGCTCATGCCCGCGCGCCTCGGCCAATTCGGCCCGCAGGCTCCCGGCCGCGTCGCGCAGGTCGCGGGCCTCGGCTTCCGCAGCCTCCGCGGCCTGCTGCCGGGCGGCATGCATATCCGCCAGACTCCGGCGCACGCGCTCCAGCCCGTCGCCTTGCGGCACGGGACTCCCCGCGTCGCGCAGGCTGTCGGCAAAGGCCGACAGTTCGGCCTGCTTTCGCCGGACCGCCAGCCACAGGCTCAGGTCCGCCGCGGCGCACACGGCCAGACCCGCCAGCAATATCCAGAATACAGCGCCCTCCGGCCGGATGGCAACCAGCCCCACCACCAGCAGTAAACTCACGATTTGCAGCAAAATCCCCATACTATCCTCGCCAAGTTTGCCTTGCTTATCGACTGTTTTGAAAATAGGCTTAGCCTTATTTCAGATAAATGGCAATTATTCTTAACAACAGAGAGGGATTCCATGATTCTAGTGGATTGTCGGGGCCTTACCTGCCCGCAGCCGGTTATCCGCTGCCGGGACAGTTTGGCGGAAGGCGCGACCGCGCTGGAAATTCTGGTGGATAACGACGCGGCCAGGGAAAACGTGGCCCGTTTTCTGCGCGGCCGTGGCTTCGAAGTGGCGTGGGCCGCGGAAAACGGTGGTTTCTGGCGGCTCACGGCCCGCGCCGAGAACCAAGCCGTTACCGACGACGAGAAAACCGCCGCGCCTGAAGCGGCATCCGCCACCCGGCGCGAGACGCGGACCCTGGTGCTGGTCACTACGGAAACTCTGGGCCGGGGCGACGAGGAGCTGGGCGGCAAACTAATGGCCAATTTTCTCACCACCCTGCCGGAACTGGGAGCGCGCCTCTGGCGGCTGGTGCTGCTCAACGGCGGCGTGAAGCTGGCGGCCCGGCCGGGCCCGGCCCTGGACGCCCTGCGGAATCTGGCGCAAAACAATGTCTCGGTGCTGGTCTGCGGCACCTGTCTGGCCCATTACGGCCTGCTGGAGGCCAAGGCCGTGGGCGAAACCTCCAACATGCTGGATATCGTCACCAGCCTTGATCTGGCGGACAAGATCATCCGGCCCTGAGCGCGCGCCATGCGGCGCGGCGCGCGGATACGAAAAAACGGCATGGCCCGCAAGCCATGCCGTTTTCTTTTTTCAACGGGGCGCGTAACGCGCCGGAAGCGCTACAGGGCGGCCTTGTAAATGGCGGCCACGGCGGCGTCGGTCATCATGCGCGGATTGGTCAGGCCGCAAGCGTCCTTCTGGGCGTTGGCGGTCATGGTCGGAATGTCTTCCTCGCGCACGTCCTTGCCATACTTCTTGCCCAGGGCGATGAGGCCGTCAGGAATGCCCACGTCCTTGGACAGAATGGTGATGGCGGTGATGGCTTTCTGCGAAGCGTCGGTGGGGCTGAGGCCCTCGGTGCGTTCGCCCAGCAGGCGCGCGATGCGCCCAAAGCGACGGCGGCTGGAAATCAGATTGTACTGGCTGACATGGGGCAGCAGAATGGCGTTGCATTCGCCGTGTGGCAGGTCGTAGAAGCCGCCGAGCTGGTGGGCCATGGCATGCACATGACCGAGGCTGGCGTTGTTGAAGGCCATACCGGCCAGATACTGGGCGTAGCACATGCCTTCGCGGGCTTCCTTGTCCCGGCCGTTGGCCACGGCGCGGCGCAGATAGCGGTTGATGTATTCGATGGCTTTTTCAGCGCAGGCGTCGGTCATGGGAGTGGCCGCGGTGGAGACGTAGGCTTCCACGGCGTGCGTCAGGGCGTCCATGCCCGTGGCGGCGGTCAGGGCCGGGGGCATGCCCATCATCAGCAGCGGGTCGTCAATGGCCACGCTGGGCGTGCAGCGCCAGTCCACAATGGCCATCTTCACCTTGCGGGAAGTATCGGTGATGATGCAGAAGCGCGTCATTTCCGAAGCGGTGCCGGCGGTGGTGTTCACGGCCACATAGGGCGGGAAGGGTTTGGAGGACTTGTCCACGCCTTCGTAATCATGAATCTTGCCGCCGTTGCCGGCCAGAAAACCCACGCCCTTGCCGCAGTCGTGCGAGCTGCCGCCGCCCAGGGTGATCAGGCTGTCGCATTTTTCTTTTTTGTAAACCTCAAAGGCCGCTTCCACATTTTTATCCGTAGGATTGGGCACGGTCTGATCGAAAATGGCATACTTCATGCCCGCGCTGTCAAGAATATCAGTGATCTGCTTCAGGATGCCGGCTTTGACAATACCCTGGTCGGTGACGATCAGGGGTTTGACGCCGCCGATGCTTTTCAGGCGGGCGGGAATTTCCTTGGAACAGCCTTCACCCACCAAGGTGACGTTAGGGATGAAGAAGGAGGTAATCTGCCCCATGTGCATGCTTTTGACATCGGTGCTCATCTACGACTCCTTAATGTTGCTCGGCCTTCCCGGCAGGGGAATGCCATGAATAATATGAAAAATATCTTGTAGATACGATATCGCATGTATCTTGCTGTTGCAAGATGTCTCTCGAAAAAAAGTCGTGTTCTTTTTTGTACAAGCGTAGAATGATCAAACAACCAATAAAATGTATCAACAAAACTGAAGAGTTGCCGTAACTGCATGAAAGAAATTTTTTTCACGCAAACAGTAAAGAGCGGGAACACTCTGTCCCCGCTCTTTACTGTTTGCGCGTTCAAACTCCGCAGACGCGCGCCGTCAGGCATGGCTCACTGAAAGCAGCCCGGTTCGCGCATCCTGCCCGGACGGCAAAGGCGGGTCAAACGCCGCAGATACTGCTTGCGCTTGTCCAGGAAAAAGGCCAGGGGCCGCGAGAAATTGCGTCCCAGCAGGCCGTCCACCAGCATCTGGCTGATCTCGCGTTCACGGGTGAGCACCAGTTGGGCGCGGGCCAGCACGTTGCGGTCGGCCTCGGGCATGCCGCGCACCATCTGGCGGAAGGCGTCCTGCGCGCGCGGCTGATAGAACCAGAAGTACATGAGATCCAGAGCGTTGATGATGAAGGCCCGCTCCAGTTCACGGCCTCTGGCGCCGCCGCGTCCGCCGAGCCCGCCGGGCCGGGCCAGGTTGATCAGGGCGTCTTCCTGCGGGAAAAGCAGCTCCAGCCGGGTATAGCAGGCAAAGACATTGTTCACCTTGCCTTTGTAGTCCCAGCGGCGCATGCGCAGGTTGACCTGGCTGTCGGCGTAGCCTTCGATCAGGGCCGCCACCGTATCCGAGGCCATTTTGGAGACTACGGCCGCGCTGGGAACCAGATAGATTTCGGGATTTTCCACCCCCACGCTCAGCAGCCCTTCAAAGAGCGCAAAATCGTAGAACGAGGATACCGGAATGGCCAGGGCGCTGCGGAAAAGGTTGCCGATGGCCGCTTCCTTGGGAAAACCCCGGTAGAGATTGTGGGCGAAGATGTAAAAGCCGTTGACAATGTTCAACACGGTGAAGACCAGAGTGGGATTGCCGTCCACAGTCACGCCCAGCCCCTCCTGCAGCAGCCAGACGCGCACCATGACTTCCAGCAGCAGCACGGAGATGCCGGTATACATCAGCGAGTCGCACAAACGGCTGATGCTGACCTGCTCCTTCCAGTGAATGAGCGTGTCGCGCGTGGCCCCCTTGGCCGCCAGAACCATCTGCACCACATTGCGCACCCCGGTGATGCCGAACCAGATGAAGGTGCCGAACCAGGCCAGAAACCACCAGTCCTGGGTGTAAAGAAAGGAGAAAAAGGCCGGGATGAAACCCAGCAGCACTTTAAGCCAGTTGCTGACCGCGCTGTTCAGGTAGGGGAATCCCGGGCGGACCTCGCCGCAGACCCCGCTCTTGCCCAGCAGATTGTTGCCCGTGACCAGATTCAGGCCGCCCAGATTGGCCACATTGCCGTTGGGGCAGATCCGGCAGCCCTCGCTGGCGGCTTTCCATTCGCGCCGCCGCTCCATGCCCAGATGGCGGCAACCCGGCAGAATGCGCAGCCGCGCGCCCAGACGCTGCCAGAAGGAGGGATTCTCCGGCGTGCGGAAGGTCAGGCGCTCCTCCACCGGCGAGCAGATGGGAATGGGCCGGGTGTGCCGCTGCTTGCGCCGCAGTTCGGCCAGCGAACGCCGGGGCAGGGTTTCCTTGAGCACCAGGCCCATGCCGAAGGAACGGCGGCTGGCCGAGCTGGTGCCCAGGCGGGACTTGAGCGGATTGTGGCGGTAATGCTCCCACAATTTGGGCACATTGTGCAGAATATCCCGGAATTTGGCCGCGCGGACGTCATCGCCCCGCTGCTCCATATGCCGGACCATCTGGCGCACTATCTGCTTGACGCGCGGTCCCAGCCCCAGATTCAGGGCGCGCTGCAATTCGCCGATGGCCCCGATCTCGACCATTTTGCCTTCCATCCAGCCCTTCATATTGAAGATTTCCAGATGGGTGACGGCTCCCCGGCAATCCCAGAGCAGTTCGGCCACATCCTCGACGCTCAGACCGGCGGTGCCGAGCACCAGGCGGTAGCCGGGGTTGAGATCCTGAAGTTCGCGCGTCAGTTCATAGGGCGAAAGGCGCAGCAGCGCGGGCATTTCCTCCGGCGGCGCGGGACGGTTCAGGTCCGGCAGTTCCGGATGCTTATCGGCTGAAAGCCAATTGTCGGTAATGACATCCGGACCCAGATTTTCCAGGCTCTCCAGTTCGGCGCGGGAGGCTTCGTCCTCCACCTCGGCCAGTTTGGCGGCGCGGGCCTTGGCCGCGGGCAGCACATGCTTGTGCAGGCACTCGGCCAAATGCAGGTTGGAGGGCTGGCCACGGCCCACGAAACGTAAAAAAACCTCGGCCGTGAGTTCCGGCACGGGCACGCCCCAGACCTCGGCCAGTTGTGGGCGCTGGATCTCGTTCCAGGCGGCCAGCACCCGGAGCACCCGCTCACGCCGCCAGTTCAGCACGTCCCGTCCCTGTTTCATCATGGCCGCCAGTTTGGGGCTGTGCAGGAATTCCAGAAAGTCCTCGTTGGAACTGAAACCGCGCGGAACCCAGAACAGGCTGGCGAAGCGGTCATAAAACGGCACCTGGAATTCCAGGCCGATGCGCACGGCAATGCCGGTGATTTCCGCGGCGCGCAGGATTTCCCTGGCCGCCTCCGGGTCCACCCAGTACTCATAGGCCACGGTCAGGGTCCGCAGTCCCTTGATCCAGGCGTCCATGATCAGATGCGTGGGGGTTTTGCGGCCCTTGGTGTTGGCGTCGTAGACATGGTCGTCGAAAGCCAGCTGGTTCCAGTCCTCGGGCATTTCCGGCAGATGATAGCGGGCCAGCATGCGCCGCACCACCCGGGGCGTGCCCTGGACCACGCGGCGGAAATCGTGCGCCAGCTTGAGCTGGGCCAGACGCTGGCCGTGCGCCCGCACCATGCTCTTCATAATCTGCATGAGCACGCGGGCCGTGTTGCGGCGCAAGGTCGAATGCGCGCTGTTGAGCACTTCGTCATAGAGGGTCTGCAAAGCCAGCAGGCGGTCCCTGGACTGCGTGCCGCCGGCCTCCAGGTTGCGCAGCAGGTTGATGACCGCGTAAGCCATGCGCGACACCGGCGTGGCCACCATTTCCTTGATGCCGTGCGGGTGCAGATTGGGATCAAACAGGCAATCTTCGGAAGGCCCGCAATGGGATTCCAGAATGCGGTTGACCAGGGCTAGGATGTCCTTGTCCTGCTTATCGAAATATATCTCGCTCCATCGTTCCGCCACGCTTCGCTCCTTCCCCCGCGCCGTCCGCTCCAGGCGTAGCGCGTTGCTCTGGGAGTTACCCCGCGGACGGCCCGGCGTCAAATTTTCGGGACCTCCGGCGGGGACAGACGCATCTTACAGCAGATGACCCTTACGAACTTATATTTTTAAAGTTCAAATGCGCCCGCTCCAGCGCTTGACAGCGCAATAAATTGCTCTGCTTGAGAACAGACGGAGAAGGGAAAGGCATATCGGCTTCAGCCCTTCTGTGGGAAAGCAGGATGCGTCTGACCTTGTCTCCCCGGCTTCCGGTCTTCCGAATGTTGTCGCCGCCGCTGCCCCGGAAAAACCAGTCCGGAGCCGCGGCGGCGGCAGTCGACAACTATGGAAAAAACTTAAATAAATTCGTCCATACGCCCGGACCTGACCTTTTGCAGGAGGCGCTCGGCCGCGCCCCGCTCAGGCCCCGGCAGACCGTCCAGCTTTTCGGAAATCAGCTTTTCCCCCATCTGACGGGTATACGGCGTGGCGTAGTTGAGTAAAAATTCCATAAATGAGGCGATGGAATTGGGCCCGCACTGGCTCTTCATGCCGCATTCCTGCACCATGGAGAGGAATTCAGGGCCGCTGCGGCCCAGACGCGGACAGGCCGTGCAGAAGGACGGCAGATGCCGGGCCTCTTCCAGCAGGAAGCGCACCACTTCGTCCACATGGCAATCCTCACCAATGGGGAAAGGAATCTTTTCGCCGGGGGCCTCGTTCCAGCTTTCATACGGATTTGCCACGCTGCCCGTGAGCAGTTGCGAACAGCCCACGTTGCAGCCGTCGCGCCAGAGGCCCGCGGGCTCCTTGGTGGTCAGCACAATGCCGGTATAGGGCACGGCCAGACGGGCGATGGCCACGCAACGCAGATATTCGCCGTCGCTCAGGGGATAGGGAACTTCAAAGCCGCCGCCGGGCACGGGGCGCAGGCGGTGCATGCTCACAGTGCGGCTGCCCGCGTCGTAAACGCGCGTCAGATGCGCGGCGTGCAGCATGACGGCCAGCAGGTCGTACTGCCAGGGCCCCAGGCCCAGCAGCAGGCCCAGCCCCACATCCCCCACCCCGGCCTGAAAAGCCGTGTCGGGGGCGTGCAGGCGGCCCAGATAATCGCTCTTGGGCCCGCTCACATGCGCGGCGCGGTAACTGGCTTCGTGATAGGTGTCCTGATAAATCAGCACCGTGCCCACGTCCGCAGCCTGAAGAATCGCATACTCCTCGGGCTTCAGCGGCCCCACATTCACGTTGACCCGGCGGATCTCGCCCATGCCGTCAAAAACGGTATAGAGCACGCTGACGGCTTCTTCCAGATATTCCACTTCCGCATTGGGCAACTGGCCACTGACCAGAATGACCCGCTTGTGGCCCTGGCGGATCAGCTTGCGCCCGGCTTCGCGCATTTCCGGCGGGGTCATGTATTTGCGCGCCACCGTCGTGTTGCCGCGGCGGTTGGCGCAGTACAGGCACTCGCTGCCGCAGTAATTGGAAATGTGCAGCGGCGCGGAAAGCACGATACGGTCGCCGTAAACCTTCTGCTTGACCTGATCCGCCGTGTTCATCAGCAGAACCAAGTGCTCGGGGTCGCTGACCCGCATCAGCGCGGCGGCCTCCTGAATGCTCAGGGACTCCAGAGCCAGCGATTTGTCCAGAATATCCCGCAACTCGGCATTGTCCGGCGCGCTTTCGCGGCCCAGAGCCTTGTCGATTGCTTGATGATCCAACCAGGGGGGCAACGTATCCGTGGGCATGCTGACCATCCTTGCAGACAGAAATGAAAACAGGCGGCGCGACAGAGGGCCGTGCCTTCCTCGCGTGCGGAAGACTGTAGCATGGAGCGGAGGGAAATGCTAGTTATTTATTTCACAGCTCAGGCGCGCCTTCACCGGGGCCTTGCCGGATACGCGGCGCGGTCCTACACTGCGGAACGAAAAGCGGATCTGTATTTTCAGGTTGTTAAGGAGTCAAGACAATGTTCTGTTCTTACCGGTACCGGTTTGCCGCCGGTTTATTGTGGCTGCTTGTTGCCCTTGTTTTTACCCCCCTGGCCGTCCCGGCGGCCCCGGATGCTCCGATTCCCCAGCCCGGCCGGAATGACCAGGCCGCGCCCGCCGGCGCCCTGCGCGTTACCCTGCTGCTGGAGCACGACGGCAACCAAGCCTGGACCGACCTGCTGCGCGCCGGTCTGTCCCAGGCGGAGCGGGATTTCCCCCTCCAGGCCACCGTACGTGTCGCCCCGCCGGAAAGCGACCAGCAGGAGATCTTCCGCCAGGCCGCGCGCGAGTCCGACCTTGTGCTGGTGGCTTCCGGCCGGCTGCATGAAATTCTGCGCAACAATGCCGCCAACTTCCGCACGACCATGTTCGGCTGCATTGACGCGGGCGTGCGCGCGCCCAACATCATGTCCGTCACCTTCGCCGACGAGCAGGCGGCCTATCTGGCCGGAGCGGCGGCGGCCATGCTCACCCGCCGGACCGCCCTGCCCGGCGTCAACGAAGCGAACGTCATCGGCTGGATTTCCGGTGAGGACACGCCCGCCCTGCGCTCCCAGTTCAACGGGTTCAGCGAGGGCGCGCGCCTCATTGATCCGCAAATCCGGGTCATCAACGCCGTGGCCGGTTCCTTCACCGATGCCGGAGCCTCCCGCCGGGAGGCCCGCCGTCTGCTGGAGCAGGGCGCGGACGTGCTGGCCCTGGCCGCCGGCGCGGGCAACGCCGGCGCGCTGGCGGAAGCGCGGGAGCGCGACATATATATAGTAGGTCTGGATACGGATCAGGCCGCGGCCATGCCCGGCCATGTGCTGACGTCCATCCTCAAGCGGGCGGACAAGGCCGTTTACGACATCGCGGCTTCCGCTGCCGGGGGAAACTTTCAGGGCAAAACAATCCTCACCTATGATCTGAGCAACGGCGGGGTCGACATTGCCAGCATGGCCCCTTTCCTGGCCGCAGCGGGCAAAAACGCGCCGCCCGATCTGGAACGCCGTCTCAAAGAGCTGCGCGCGGAACTACTGAATGGTTACATCCGCCTCAAGTCCTTACGGGCCCGCACCCTCTGCGATTGTCTGTAGCGCGTGCGCCGGCCGACCGCCTGAAAGGTTTTGCGCTGAAAGTCCCATGTGGCCGTCGGCATGAATCCGCGCGACAACCCGCGTCGCCGCTTCGCGCAAAAGCGCTATGGGGGGACACGCAAAAGGACATCGCTTCTGATACGGCCTGTTGGGGGCATTTTCCGCAACTGGCCGTCGGACGCGGGCGAGTTGCCCATGCATCACAAGTCAAAATTGACTTATAGAATAACGGGAGGTTGAGTGACATTGAGTTAAGAGTGACTTAATCCTGTTGAAAGGCCCATGAACGACATGTCAGCCCCAAGAAATAACCCGCTGCTATTGCACGGCATCCAGGCCGCGTTCAATTTGGCACAAGGATTGCTTATAGGAGAACTGCCAGTGACCGCTGTTTGGTCCTCATGCCATTTCCAGCAGCTTTCCCGGAGGTCGCCATGATTGTCGGCACTGCCAAAGAAAACAAAACCATCGGATGCCGCACCGGGCGTATCCCGGCCGGTTTCAAGGGTCTTTCCGGCCCCGGGCGGCGCATGCTCCCCGTGACCGACGTCTCCGGCCGCTCCGTGCCGCCGGACTGTTGAAGTAACTGTCTCCTCCCTCACCGCTTCACCGGAGGGGAAGGCAACCATTCCGAAAACCTTTTCTTTGGAGGAAATCATGGCCCAGTCCCTTGATGCCGCACAACTGATCGCGGACGACAAAAAATACGTCTGGCATCACCTCACCCAGCACAAAGTCTTTGAAAAATCCGATCCCACCATCTTTGTCGAAGGCAAAGGCATGCGGATCAAGGACATCCACGGCAAGGAATACCTGGATGCCGTTTCCGGCGGCGTCTGGACGGTCAACCTCGGCTATGCCAACGAAACCCTGGCCAAGGCCGTGAGCGACCAGCTCATGCAGCTCTGCTACTTCGCCAACGGTTACGGCAACATCCCCACCATTCAGTTCTCCAAAAAACTGATTGAAAAGATGCCCGGCATGAGCCGCGTATACCTGTCCAACTCCGGTTCCGAAGCCAACGAAAAGGCCTTCAAGATTGTCCGCCAGATCTCCCAGCTCAAGCACGGCGGCAAGAAATACAAGGTCGTCTACCGCAACCGCGACTACCACGGCACCACCATCACCACCCTGAGCGCCTGCGGACAGGAAGAACGCAAGAACCAGTACGGCCCCTTCACCCCCGGCTTTGTGGAATTCCCGGCCTGCTCCGCCTACCGCTCGCCCTATCCCGCCGGCACCGCCAACCTGGGCGAAAAATTCGCCCGCGAGCTTGAAACCGTGGTGCAGAAGGAAGATCCGGACACCGTGGGCGCCGTGATCATCGAGCCCATCACCGCCGGCGGCGGCGTCATTGTGCCGCCCGAAGGCTACTACGAAACCCTGACCGAAATCTGCAAGAAGTACGGCCTGCTGCTGATCATCGACGAAGTGGTCTGCGGTCTCGGCAGAACCGGCAAATGGTTCGGTTACCAGCACTTCAACGTCAAGCCCGACATCGTGACCATGGCCAAGGGCGTGGCCGCCGGCTACGCGCCCATCTCCTGCACGGTGACCACCGAAGAGGTCTTCCAGGACTTCATCGCCGATCCTTCCGACCGTGACAGCTACTTCCGCGACATCAGCACCTTCGGCGGCTGCACCGCCGGTCCCGCCGCCGGTTACGCCAACATCAACTACATGGAAGAGCACAACGTCCTCGATAACGTCGTCAAAATGGGCGATTACCTCATGGACGGCCTCAAGGCTCTGGAAAAGAAGTATGAGATCATCGGCGACGTGCGCGGCAAGGGCCTGTTCTGCGGCCTCGAACTGGTCAAGAACCGCACCACCAAGGAGCCCGTCTCCGAAGCCGTGGCCGGCGCCGTGGTGGGCGAATGCATGAAGCAGGGCGTGATCATCGGCAAGACCAGCCGCTGCTTCCGTGAACTGAACAACACCCTCTGCCTGGCTCCGGCGCTGATTGCCACCACGGCCGAGATCGACGAGATCCTCAAGGCTCTGGACAACGCCTTCCAGGTGGTCAAGGCCTAAGGTTCGGAACAATCCGGCCGCGCTCCGTACGGAGCGCGGCCGGGCATCCATCGCCGTTTCCGCCGACGGGCGCGTAACGGCCAGAAACGGGGGGACATGTCTGAGGCTTTCATCCCCGCCCGGCATGTCCCCTCTATGCGACATCGGCAACAAGCCGGCGTTTGTCCGGCAGTCTTGCGGCTGCCGTTGCGGGTTCAGCGCGGGAGTGTGTTCCGCCCCGGCCCCGGCAGCCTGAGGGAAGCTCCACACCAACCAGCACTTCCAACGTACTAAGGAGTAGCATCCATGAAATTTCAGGGTATGATCATCGGTGTCCCCAAAGAAATTATGCCCGGCGAAGGCCGCGTCTCCTCCACCCCCGAGACCGTGAAAAAAATGGTCGCCGAGGGCGCTACCGTGCTCGTGCAGAAAACGGCCGGTGACGGCTCGTTCTTCTCCGACGCGGAATATGTGGCCGCCGGCGCGACCCTGGTTGACGGTGCGGAAGAAGTCTTCGCCAAAGCCGACGTCATTCTCAAGGTGAAAGAGCCGCTGTTCAACAAGGACGTGAACAAGCACGAAAGCGACATGCTGCGCGACGGGCAGTACCTGATCACCTTCCTGCACCCCGCCGCTCCGGTGAACCGCGAACCCATGAAAAAACTTCGCGACACCGGCTGCATCAGCCTCACCCTGGACGGCATTCCGCGCATCTCCCGCGCCCAGAGCATGGACGCCCTGACCTCCATGAGCACCGTGGCCGGTTATAAGAGCGTGCTCATGGCCGCCAACTACATGAGCAAGTTTATGCCCATGGTCGGCACCGCCGTGGGCGTGATCAAGCCCGCCAACGTCGTGGTCATCGGTACCGGCGTGGCCGGCCTGCAGGCCGTCGCCACCGCCAAGCGTCTGGGCGCCGTGGTCACCGCCATCGACATCCGTCCCGACGCGAGCGAACAGGCCAAGTCCCTGGGCGCCAAGGCCTTCGACACCGGCGTGCCGGCTGACGTGGCCATCGGCGAGGGCGGCTACGCCCAGCGCCTGCCCGACGAATGGCTGGCCAAGGAAATCGAGGCCATCAAGCCCGTCATCAAAGAAGCCGACATGGTGATCCTCACCGCGCTGATTCCCGGCAAGCTCGCTCCGGTGCTGATCACCGAAGAAATGGTCAAATCCATGGCTCCCGGTTCCGTCATCGTGGACGTGGCCATCGACCAGGGCGGCAACTGCGCCCTGACCAAGGCCGGCGAGGAAATCGTCGCCCACGGCGTGACCATCAGCGGCATCAAGAACATCCCCGGCATGATGCCCACCAGCTCCACCTGGATGTTCGCTCACAACATCTACAACCTGCTTGCCTTCCTGGCCAAGGACGGCAAGATCGTGCTGGATCGCAACGATCCCATCGTGGCTTCCTCGCTGACCACGATCAACAAGGAAATCGTCCACGCCGGCGCCAAAGAAGCCGGCCTGTAGGCATCGCGGAGGAGGAGCGCGCGGCTCTTGGGGCCGCGCGCTCCCCTCATCCGCATTCCGGTAAGACTTTTAACCTGCGGAGGCAGTCCTCTTGAGCACATTCATCCTCTTACTGGTCTTTGTTGCCGCGCTGGTCATCGGCTATAAAGTGCTCAGCCACATTCCCAGTCTTTTGCATACGCCGTTGATGTCCAGCATGAATGCGCTCGACGGGGTCATCATTCTGGGCGCGCTGACGGCCACCCATCTTGCCAGCACTCCCCTGGGCGCTTTCCTGGGCGGTTGCGGCATCGCGCTGGCCATCACCAATGTTTTTGGCGGCTTTGACATCACCCACAAGATGTTGAAGATGATCGCGGGGAAAAAGCGCTAGCAGATTCTTTTCGCGCGTCCCGAACGACCCCTGAAAAATTAAGAGAGTTGTCTGCGAAATGAGCACATTACTATACAACGTCATTGCTGCAATACTCGCCCTTGCCATCCTGTATGGCCTGAATCTGATGAGCAACGTCAAAACGGCCGTGCGCGGCAATATTCTCTCCGCCGCCGCCATGGCCTGCGCCATTCTCATCACCATGTACAAGGACAATTCGCTCGGCTCTCCGACTCTTTGGATAGCGATAGCGCTGGGCACGGCCTTCGGCCTGTTTCTGTCCAACAAGGTCAAGATGATCCAGATGCCCCAGCTCGTGGCTTTTTTGCACGGCTTCGGCGGCGGCGCGGCGGCCCTGGTCGGCATCATCATGCTGACGGACGTGGGCACGCCCTCGGCCTTTCATCGCATTGACGCCTGTCTGGCTCTCTGCTCGGGCATGACGACCATCGCCGGTTCCTTCGTGGCCGCGGGCAAACTGCACCAGCTGCTGCCGCAACGGCCCATCGTGCTCTCCAACCACAGCAAGATCATCAACGTCCTGCTGGGCATCATGCTCATCGCCCTCTGCATTTACAACATTGCACCGAATTTCCTGCCTTCGCTGTTCATCTTCATCATGTTCGCCACGGGCGCGCTGTTCGGCATCGTCTTCACCATCCGGGTGGGCGGCGCGGACATGCCCATCACCATTTCCCTGCTCAACTCCATGGGCGGCATTTCCTGCGCCATCGCCGGCTTCGCCGTGTCCGACCCCCTGCTCATCGCCGTGGGCGGCATTGTCGGCTCCGCCGGTCTGATGCTCACGCGCGTTATGTGCAAGGCCATGAACCGCACGCTGATGCCCATCCTGCTGGGTCAATCCTCCGTGTCCGGCAAGGCCGGCGCCCCGGCGGCAGCCGCGTCCAAAGCGCCCGCGCCCCAGGCCGCGAAGCCCGCGCAGCCGGCCCAGGCCGCCGCGCAGAAGGATGCGGAAGTCGCCAAGCTGCTGACCACGGCCAAGAACGTGATCATCGTGCCCGGCTACGGCATGGCCCTGGCCCAGGCCCAGCACAAGGTCAAGCAGTTGGCTGACGCTCTGGAAGCCCGTGGCGCCACGGTCAACTACGCCATCCATCCCGTGGCCGGACGCATGCCCGGACACATGAACGTGCTTCTGGCCGAAGCCAACGTGGATTACGAGCATCTGCTGGAAATGGACGTGGTCAACCCCATGTTCGCGGACGCCGACCTGGTCGTGGTGGTGGGGGCCAATGACGTGGTCAACCCGGCGGCCAACACCGCCGAAGGCACTCCCATTTACGGCATGCCCATCCTGGAAGCGGACAAGGCCAAGGCCGTGATCATCTGCAACTATGACGAAAAGCCCGGCTACGCGGGCGTGCCCAATCCGCTCTACACCAAGCCCGGCGTGTATATGCTGCTGGGCGACGCGGCCAAAACCGTAGGCGCCCTGGCCGGTTACGCCGCCGGAGAAGCCCCGGTCGCCGCCGCGTCCGCCGAAACCGGCGATGCGGATAAGGCCACCGAGGCCGCCCGCCTGCTGACCACGGCCAAGAACGTGATCATCGTGCCCGGCTACGGCATGGCCCTGGCTCAGGCCCAGCACAAGGTCAAGCAACTCGCTGACGCCCTGGAAGCCAGAGGCGCCACGGTCAACTACGCCATCCATCCCGTGGCCGGGCGCATGCCCGGACACATGAACGTGCTTCTGGCCGAAGCCAATGTGGATTACGAGCATCTGCTGGAAATGGACGTGGTCAACCCCATGTTCCCGAATGCGGATCTCGCCATCATTATCGGGGCCAACGACGTGGTCAACCCGGCGGCCAACACCGCTGAAGGCACCCCCATTTACGGCATGCCCATTCTGGAAGCGGACAAGGCCAAGGCCGTGATCGTCTGCAACTATGACGAAAAGCCCGGCTACGCGGGCGTGGACAATCCCCTCTACACCAAGCCCGGCGTAATCATGATGCTGGGCGACGCGGCCCAGACCGTGGGCGCCCTGGCCGGTTACGCCGCCGGGCAGGCTCCTGCCGCGCAGGCCGCTCCCGCCGCCGAGCGTGATGACGACGCCGACGCCGCCCGTCTGCTGACCACGGCCAAAAGGGTGATCATCGTGCCCGGTTACGGCATGGCTCTGGCCCAGGCCCAGCACAAGGTCAAGCAACTGGCCGACGTGCTTGAGGAACGGGGCGCCAAGGTCGATTATGCCATTCATCCCGTGGCCGGACGTATGCCCGGGCATATGAATGTGCTTCTGGCCGAAGCCAATGTGGATTACGAGCATCTGCTGGAAATGGACGTGGTCAATCCCATGTTCGCGGACGCGGATCTGGTCGTCATCGTGGGGGCCAACGACGTGGTCAACCCGGCGGCCAACACCGCCGAAGGCACTCCCATTTACGGCATGCCCATTCTGGAAGCGGACAAGGCCAAGGCCGTGATCGTCTGCAACTATGACGAAAAGCCCGGCTACGCGGGCGTGGACAATCCCCTCTACACCAAGTCCGGCGTAATCATGATGCTGGGCGACGCGGCCCAGACCGTGGGCAAGCTCGTGAACCTGGCTTCCGGACCGGCCCCGGCGGCCGCCGAAGCCCCCAAGCAGGAAACAGCGCAGGACGGTCTGCAGGCGCTCAAGACCGCCAAGAATGTGATTATCGTGCCCGGCTACGGCATGGCCTTGGCCCAGGCCCAGCACAAGGTCAAGCAACTGGCCGACGTGCTTGAGGAACGGGGCGCCACGGTCAATTACGCCATCCACCCCGTGGCTGGGCGCATGCCCGGACATATGAACGTGCTCCTGGCCGAAGCCAATGTGGATTACGAGCATCTGCTGGAAATGGACGTGGTCAACCCCATGTTCGCGGATGCCGATCTGGTCATCATCGTGGGGGCCAATGACGTGGTCAACCCGGCGGCCAACACCGCTGAAGGCACCCCCATTTACGGCATGCCCATCCTGGAAGCGGACAAGGCCAAGGCCGTGATCATCTGCAACTATGACGAAAAGCCCGGCTACGCGGGCGTGGACAACCCCTTGTATACCAAGCCCGGCGTTACGCTGCTGCTGGGCGACGCCGGAGCCAGCCTGGACAAGCTGCTGGCCATGGCGCGGTAGCGCAAAGCATGGATTATCGGCGGGACGGCGCATGCCGTCCCGCCCTTCCGGCCTCCAGGCCGGATAAATGTACCCAACTATGTGCTATCTTTCACAATTTTTAGGCCAAAGCGCCAAAGGAGATGACAATGATGAAATAAACCCGTAAGTTATTGCAACCGACAATACATTTACCGGCATCTCACGCGGCGCGCATTTTCGCTCAGCCATTGAGTAAGACGCCAACATAGTGAAATTTTACACTTTATCCGTATACAGTTTTCCGGTTTGAGGCAAAACCCCAACCGGGGTTCATAAAGGAGTCCAAAGGAGTCCCTCACGTCAACAGTAAGGAGCTGCCAGTGCCCTGTCAGGAAGAAGCTGACGTCAAAATCCGGGTGAATAACCTCACCAAGCGTTTTGGCGCTCTCACAGTTCTTGATGGCATCAACTTCACCATCAAAAAAGGGGAGCTGCTGGCCATCGTCGGTCCCACCGGTTGCGGCAAGACCACATTTTTGAATTGCCTTTCCAAACTCATGCCCGCCACGGAAGGCGATATCCTCATCGACGGGCAGGAAGCCAATCCTAAAAAACACAATATCGCCTATGTCTTTCAGGAACCCACCTGCCTGCCCTGGCGCACCGTGCGCGAAAACGTGGCTTACGGCATGGAAGTCAAAGGGGTTTCCAAAGAGGAACGCGAGCAGCGCGCCTCGGACATCATGGATCTTGTCGGCCTTTCCTCCTGCGCCGACCTCTATCCCAATCAGGTTTCAGCCAGTATGATGCAGCGCATCGCTGTGTCGCGCGCTTTCGCCGTGAACCCCGATCTTTTGCTCATGGACGAGCCCTACGGCCAGTTGGACGTGAAGCTGCGTTTCTACCTTGAAGACGAGCTGGTCAATCTCTGGCAAAAGCTGAACAGCACCATCCTCTTTGTCACGCACAATATTGAGGAGGCCGTGTACGTGGCCGAGCGCATCCTGGTGCTGACCAACAAACCCACCAAGGTCAAGGCGGAAATTCAGGTGGACCTGCCCCGCCCCCGCAAACTTATTGATCCCAGATTTGTGGAGCTGCGCAGGCAGGTCACGGAACTTATCCGCTGGTGGTGAGGCGCGCGCCTGACCATACCAACGCAGCCCGGAGGATGTTATGGCTTATCAGACTGTCGTTGTAAAAGAACCGCCTCTGCTTCGAGCGCTCCCCTATATCAGCATCATCGCTTTTTTCCTTATCTGGGAAAGCGCGGTGCGCTCGGGCATGATTCCCCAGACATTGCTGGCCGCGCCCAGCCAGGTTTTCGACGCCTTCATGGACAAACTGACCAACCCCAATCCTGACGGGGCGGTCATGATGACCCACTTCAAGACCAGCCTTCAGGAAGCCTTCATCGGTTACGTGCTGGCGCTGCTGGTGGGCCTGCCCCTGGGGCTGGCCATGGGCTGGTTTAAAGTGGCCGAAGGCCTTTTCCGCCCCATTTTCGAACTCATCCGCCCCATCCCGCCCATCGCGTGGATTCCCCTCACCGTGTTCTGGTTCGGCATCGGCCTGACCGGCAAGGTGTTCATCATCTGGATAGCGGGCATCGTGCCCTGCGTGATCAACGCCTATGTGGGCGTGCGCATGACCAATCCCGTACTGATCCAGATGGCCAGAACCTACGGGGCCAATGACTGGCAGATCTTCACCCAGTTGTGCATCCCGTCTTCGCTGCCCATGGTTTTCGGCGCGCTCCAGCTTGCTCTGGCTTACTGCTGGACCAACCTGGTGGGCGCGGAGCTGCTGGCCGCCGACTCCGGCCTGGGCTTCCTCATCACCATGGGCGGACGCGTGGCCCGGCCTGACCTGATCGTGCTCGGCATGATCTGCGTGGGCGTTTCCGGCGCTATCATCGGGATCATCATCGACTATGTTGAAAAGAAGCTGCTGGCCGGCATCAGGAGGTAATTCATGGCGTCTTCATCCATTGCCAACGAAACCGTCGACCATGCCGCGGAACGCGGACGGTTTACGCTCTATAAGCTGATCACCAACACGTACTTCCTGTACGCCGTGTCCATCGTGGCCTTTTTCTCGCTCTGGCACTGGACCGCGGCCGAGAAAATATTCCGCGATTCCCTGGCCACCCCCGCCCAGGTGCTGGATCAGATGATCCGCCTGACCAGCATGAAATTCGCGGGCACCAATCTTTGGGGCCACATCTGGGCCAGCTTCCAGCGCGTCATCATCGGCTTTGCGCTGGCCAGCGTCGTGGCCGTGCCTCTGGGCTTGTTCATGGCCCTGAACAAAACAGTCAATGCCGTCGTCAAGCCGCTGTTCGACCTGTTCAAGCCCATGCCGCCCATCGCCTGGGTGTCCATCGCCATTCTGTGGTTCGGCATCGGCGAATTCTCCAAGGTCTTCATCATCATTATCGGCACCTTCGTGCCCTGCCTGCTCAACGCCTACAACGGCGTGCGTCTGGTGGACCCGGACCTGTACGACGTCATCCGCGTGCTCGGCGGCAACCGCCGGGACGAAATCTTCCACGTCTGCTTCCCGGCCTCCTTCCCGGCGGTCTTCGCGGGCCTGCAGATCTCGCTCAGCGCGGCATGGACCTGCGTGCTGGCCGCAGAGCTGATGAACTCCCGCGACGGTCTGGGCTTTTTGATCAAGCGCGGCATGGACACGCACAATCCCTCCCTGGTCCTCAGCGGCATGCTGCTCATCGCGGCGGCGGCCTGGGTCAGCTCTTTGGGCGTCTCCCTCCTCGAGCGCAAGCTCTGCCCCTGGAAGCGCAGCATCGACAACGTCTAATGCGACAGCACGAAGGATAGACACATGAGTGAGCAGAACGTCAAAAGCCCTCCGGTCCTGAAGATCCACTGCGAGGACATCAGCAAGACCTTCATCCAGAAGGGCAATCAGGAAGTGCCGGTCATCAAGGACATCAGCCTGGACGTCTACGAAAATGAATTCCTGGTGGTGCTTGGTCCCGGCCAGAGCGGCAAATCCACTCTGCTGAAGATTATCGCGGGCCTGGAAATTCCGGACAAGGGCTACGTTACCCTGGACGGCGAGCCGGTCACCGGCCCCGGGCCGGACCGCGGCATCGTGTTCCAGAGCTATATGCTCTTCGCCTGGAAAACCGTGCGCGACAATGTGGAGCTGGGCCTCAAGCTGCGTAACGTGCCCGCCGCCGAGCGTCACAACATCGCTGACCACTATATCAAGATGGTGGGTCTGGAAGGTTTTGAAAACCACTACCCCCACCAGTTGTCGGGCGGCATGAAACAGCGCGTGGGCATTGCCCGGGCCTATGCCAATTCGCCCAAGGTCATGCTGCTGGACGAGCCTTTCGGCCAGCTCGACGCCCAGACCCGCATGTACATGCAGGTGGAAACCTCCCGCATCTGGGAACACGAAAAACGCACGGTGCTCTTCGTCACCAACAATATCGACGAAGCGCTCTTCCTGGGCGACCGCATCGTGCTGATGGAAGGCAAGCTGCCCGGCACCATCAAGACGGAGTACACCATCAATCTGCCCCGTCCGCGCGAGCACACTTCCATGGAACTGCTGGAACTGCGCGAAGAGATCATCGCCAACACCGAACTGATTCTCTAGGGCTGTTTCAACGTGAAAAGGCTCTGACAGGGCGAGACATCGCCCTGTCAGCCGACCGGACAAAGTTTACCCGCACCATGAAACGACCGGATACTCCGAGGAACGCCAAGGCATGACCACAAGCACGCTGCTTTTCAATCTGCTGGCCGGAGCGCTGGGCGCTGTCGCGGTCTGGCTGCTGGTTCGCGCGCTCTGCGCGCGCTTCGCCGCCGGACGCGCGCGTCCCGGTTGCGGTCCGAACCCGTCCACGGCCCAGGCGGACCTGAACGGTCAACCGGACGGCCGGAAGAATGCAGCGGAAGACGGCGGGCTGGACAGCACGCCCGAAGCCGTCGCGGCTGTGTACCGGCGCGTGCTGGTGCGGCGCCTTGGCGGTCTGCTGCTTTGCCTGGCAGCTTTCTGCGCGTGGCTGTGGGGCGCGCACTGGCTTGTGGGACTGTTCCTGGCCGGAGTCGGTTGTCTGCTGCAATACCTTGCTTACCGTCTGCGCACCTGCTATGCTTTATCCATAGCCCGGCAAAGACAGGCTGAAGCGGCGCAGGCCATTGAGAACGTCCCGGCAGGCGACGGCGAACGGGAAAAAATACTGTCGGGCCATGAGAATGCGAGCCTTTCGGACAAGAGCTCTCCGGAGCTGCTCCATAGTATGGGAAAAGGCGTATAGCCGTAGCCGTAGACGGCCCCATGTCCGGCTTTGTACGGAACGCGCTCAAGCGTGACAAACCGGACGTAACCGTTATTCTGGAGGATGAGTATGTTGAAAAAATGGATTGCCCTGGCGATGGCCGCCGTGTTCGTTCTGAGCCTTTCCGGCGCCGCCATGGCCGCCGGCAAACTGGTGAAAGTGCCCACCGCCTGGATGGACGAGCATGAAACCTTCCTGATGTGGTATGCCAAGGAAAAAGGCTGGGACAAGGACGCCGGTCTGGACGTTGAAATCAAATACTTCAACTCCGGCGCCGACATTCTGAACGCGCTGCCGTCCGGCGAATGGGTCTTCGCGGGCATGGGCGCCGTGCCTGCCATGCTGGGCAACCTGCGTTACGACACCATCATCATCGGCAACGGCAACGACGAATCCATGACCAACGGCGTGGTGGTCCGCAAGGACAGCCCCATCGCCAAGGTCAAAGGCTGGAACAAGGACTATCCCGACGTGATGGGCAGCCCCGAAACCGTGAAGGGCAAGACCTTCCTGGTCACCACCGTGAGCTCCGCCCACTACGCCCTGTCTTCCTGGCTGAACGTGCTGGGCCTCAAGGACAGCGACGTGGTCATCAAGAACATGGACCAAGCCCAGGCCGTGGGCGCGTTTGAAAACAACATCGGCGACGGCGTGGCCCTGTGGGCTCCGCACCTCTTCCTGGCCATGGACAAGGGCGGCGTGCTGGCCGCCGACCTCAAGATGTGCAAAAAGGGCAACCCCATCGTGCTGATCGCCGATGCCAAGTACGCCAACAGCCATCCTGAGATCACCGCCAAGTTCCTGGGCGTCTATCTGCGCGCCGTGAACATGCTCCAGAAGGAAAGCGCCGAGAGCCTGGTGCCCGAATACCGCCGCTTCTTCCTGGAATGGGCCGGCAAGGACTATGCCAAGGATCTGGCCCTGAAGGACATCCAGAAGCACCCCGTGTACAACCTGGAAGAACAGCTGGTCATGTTTGACGACTCCAAGGGTCAGAGCCAGGCTCAGAAGTGGCAGGGCGAAATCGCCGAGTTCTTCACCACTGTGGGCCGCATCACCCCTGAAGAAGCCAAGAAGGTCAACGACGGCAAGTACGCCACCAACAAGTTCCTGAAGCAGGTCCAGACCCCCATCCCTGCCTACAAGTAAACTGAATGATACTGTCCGCTCCGGCGGGTGAGACAAGGGCCCTTCTTCCGGAGAAGAAGGGCCCGCTTTTTGTCTGCAGAACAGCGCGAGACGGCCCTGGAGCATTTTGCTTTTTGAAAGCACAACGCCTGGCGGCTGCCGGAGCAGGCGGCGGAACCCCCATTGCAAGGAAAACGGCGTTCCCCCAGCACGCGGGCAGCGTAGCCGTTGGAAATAGAATATATTCAATGGCAAGCGGACCTACGGACCCTCAGCATCATGCCTTCTGCCCGCCCTGCCGCGCGCGTCGGCCGTTTGTCTGACTGATTGTCGGGCAAGCCGTTGAGCAGATTATTTTCGAAATGTTGAAATGCTCACGATGCGCTTGACCGGAAAACAGCTCTTGCGGGAGCTTTTCAACCGCGGGTTTTGGCGCTACAAGCGCTATTGTTTGGTTGATCAAACCATTGTTCCCCAAACCCCTCGCCGCGCACGGCAGGAGATTCGCATGCGCCATATTTTCGCGGACCATCTGCACCACTTGCGCCCGCATTCCCCCAAGGCTTACTACCGCACGGCCATCAGCAGTTTTTTTCTGGTCATGGGCCTGATTTTCGCCAGTTGGGCCAGCCGCATCCCGGACGTCAAACAGCATCTGGGCCTCAGTGACGCCCAGCTCGGCGGCGTGCTGTTCGCCGCGCCGCTGGGACAGGTGCTGTCCATCGCCTTTTCCGCCTGGCTCATTGAACGTTGCGGCAGCCGCAACGTGGTGATCCTGTCCATGATCCTTTTCGGCTCAAGTCTGGTGAGCCTGGGGCTCGCCCCTTCCACCGTTCTGCTGTTCGCGGCTCTGTTCAGCTTCGGCTTTACGGACAATATGCTGAACATTTCGCTCAATTCGCAGGCCGTGGGCGTGGAAACCCTGTACGGCCGCAGCATTATGGCCACTTTCCACGGCATGTGGAGCCTGGGCGGCCTGGCGGGCGGCATTCTGGGGGCGGTGCTGGCCCCGCTGGGCGTGAAGCCCCTGGTCCATTTCTGTCTGGTGTTCGCGCTGAGTCTGGCGGTGCTGGCCGGCCTGCGGCGCTGGACCCTGCCGCGCGACGTGCGCCTGGGCAAAAAGCGGGATGCCGCGACGGACAAACCTTCCTACCGGCCGGATCTTTATCTGATCCTGCTGGGATTCATCGCTTTTGGCAGCATGGCCACGGAAGGGGCCATGTATGACTGGAGTTCGGTCTATTTCGCCCAGGTCATCCGCCCCGGCGAGGAACTGATCCGTCTGGGCTACGTGGCCTGCATGACGGCCATGGTCATAGGCCGCTTCGTGGCCGACCGGCTGGTGAGCCGTTACGGCGTGACGCCAGTGCTGCAACTGAGCGGCTGCTGCATTGCCGGGGGCATGGCTCTGGCTCTGCTCCTGCCCCGGCTGGAGGCCGCCACCGCGGGTCTGGCCCTGGTGGGCTTCGGCATGGCTTCGGTGGTGCCGCTCTGCTACAGTCTGGCGGGCAAATCCCGCAAGGTGCCCACCAGCGTGGCTATTTCCCTGGTTTCTTCCCTGAGCTTTCTGGGCTTCCTGGCCTGCCCGCCCATGGTGGGCTTTCTTTCCCACCTGCTGGACCTGCGCTGGGCCCTGGCGCCTATTGTGGGGGCGGGCGCGGCCATCGTCTGCCTGGCGCCGGTGCTGCGGCGGCTGCACGCCTAGACGCTTCGGAAAAAGAGCGCGTGGACTTCTTATGGCAAATGGAGGCGGACAAAGCCCGCCTCCATGCTATGCTGCATCCGTCGCGCTCCCCTATTCCGCCGGGCTGCCGTCGGCGCGGCGCTCGAAACGCGGCACCGGCAGATGACAGGCTCCCCGGCCGGTGCGCTCCGCAAAGCGCTGGTGATAGGCTTCAGCCTCATAAAAGGCTCCGGCCGGACACAATTGCGTGACCACCTTGTAGCCCAGTTCCCTGAGCCGGGCCATGAGCTTTTCGGCCACGGCCTTCTGCTCCTCATCCAGATAAAACACAGCCGAACGGTATTGCTCGCCCACATCCGGACCCTGGCGGTTGAGCTGGGTGGGATCGTGAATCTCGAAAAAGCGCCGCAAAATCTGTTCATAGGAAACCTTGGACGGATCAAAACGCACCCGCACGGCTTCGGCGTGCCCGGTACCGCCCCGGCTGACCTCTTCATAACTCGGCTCCGGCGCATGCCCGCCCGTATAGCCGGAAACGGCATCGCAAACGCCGGGCAACTTGCGGAAGGCGTCTTCCACGCCCCAGAAGCAACCCCCGGCCACGACGGCTGTGCCGGAGCAGGCGGCAGCCTCTTTTGCGCGTGCAAAGGCCGCCTTTTCCTCCTCGCCGCCCGCCGGAACGAAGCTCATGGACAGGGAATTGACGCAATGGCGGGTGTCCTTGGCCGTGAATCCCTCGCCCTCAAAAACATGGCCCAAATGGCCGCCGCAATACGCGCAGAGGATTTCCACCCGCCGTCCGTCGGCATCGGGCACACGGCGCACCGCGCCGGGCACGGCGTCGTCAAAGCTGGGCCAGCCGCAGCCGGATTCGAACTTGTCCTCGGAATGGTAAAGCGGCATGCCGCACTGACGGCAGATATAGGTGCCTGCCGCGTGATTGTCGAGATAGCGGCCCGTGTACGGGGCCTCCGTGGCTTTGCGCAATAAAACGTCAGCCTCCCGCTCGCTGAGCGGCGGCATGGAATACTTTGCGTTCATGGGCGCCTCGTGTGGCGCGGCCGGGACCGGCATGGCCGGTGCGACCAGCCAGAGCAGCAAAAAAATTCCCAGCGCGCGCCGGAAGATGTTGAGGATTGTTGAGTACATATACTTTCCTTGTACAGGTTGCGGCCAATGCGGTCGCGTCTGGAATGCCTCAATATGGGCAAAAAAGTTCGCCCATTCTCCTCAGAATATACTCACCGCCCGCCCCTGGCAATGCCGTATGACGGGAACACCCCGCGCCGTCTCCGGCCGATGTGGGCATGGTGGGGCGAATGCGGACATCTGCGTGCAGCATTCCTCTGTGCCCATCACGTGCTCCTTGCATCCACAGGCCACCCTGGCCAGAGCGCTGCAAAAGCACAAGCAGCACAGCGTAATTTCCGCCTTCACCACCCGGAAAGTGCAGATCAGCAACTGGAGTCTTCCGCTCTCTCTGGCCAGCCGCTGACGCAAAACGCCTTACCCGGATATGACTTCCGCGTCCGGGCACGTTGCCGCGCAACCGCCCGATGGCAATCACATAATAGAGTGATAATTTCAAAAATGAACCCAATTATAATTACCATTATTTATTACAATAAATAAAATACATATATTAGGGTAATAATAAATATGTTTTCCAATAACGCTTGATAAATCGTAAATTTCCTGTTGCATCTTCCCATATTTCGTTTACGCTTAACAGGCATACCATGTTGTGGATGTAGATTGGGGAAAATCTCCGCGGCACAGGCTTGAGCGTCACGTTCGCGCGCCTGAGGTCCCGGACGGTTTCCCCGCGAAGCCCAGGCCCGGTCCCCTCTCCCGGTCCACATCTTCGCCAACGGCGCGCCCTGCCGGGGCGCGCCGGTTTCTTCAGCTATTTTCAAGCCCGCCAGGCAGCCTTCATCTTCACGAAGGTCCGGCGCGGCGCGCCCTCATACAGGAGTAACCAGTGACCATACGCGCCAAACTCGTCAGTCTTATGGCTTCCTTTATCGCGGCCATCGTGCTTGTAGTGTCCTTCATGGCGTACTATGCCTATGAAAGCAGTTATCAACTGGCCGCGAGCGGTTCCAAAACCGTCGTGCAAAGCGCCGCCGGCTATGTCGCGCTTTTCTTCAGAGACGCCGAGAACAACAGCGCCTTTCTGGCCGGTCTGCCGCAGACGGCCCAGGCCGCCGGGCGTCTTCCTTCCCACGTCCATCTGGACACGGCCAGGACCCACACCCGCGCGGACATGAGCCCCCAGGCCATGACCCTGGACAAGATACTGGAACAACTCGCCGCTTCCAACGCTTCCTATCTGGCCATAGGCTACGGCTCCACGGACGGGGGTTTTATGGAGTAGCCCCCCATCGACTATCCCGCCGGTTTCGACCCGCGCAAGCGTCCCTGGTTTCAAAGCGCCGAAGCCAGCGGCTCGGGCGCATCCCATTCAATCTATCTGACCGCGGCGGGCACGCCCGTGTGCTCTTTCGCCCATACGGTCAGGGAGAACAACAAACTGATCGGCGTCTCCTACATTGAAGTGAGTCTGTCCACGCTCTCCCAAAACATTTCCGCCATGGAAATCGGGCAGACCGGCCGCCTGACCCTGATTGATCCCAACGGCATCATCGTGGCCACCCGCGTCGCGGAGGCTTTGTTCAGCAAAGTGGCTGACAAAAAAATGCCCGGACTCGACAAGGTCTACGCCATGTCCGACGGCGTGCGCATGACCGAGGTCAACGGCCGGGATGTGCTGATCAACGTCTTCAGCGACCGGCACGGCTGGAAATACATTTACGCCATCGACGCCAGTGAAGTTTTTGAAGGCACCTACGCCATGCTGAAAGTCAGCCTGATTTTCTCGCTGCTCATGGCCGTGGCGGTCTTCATTCTGGGTACGCTCATCCTGCGCAGCATCAACCGGCCTCTGGGCCTGCTCAACAGCACATCCGAAACCATCGCCAACGGCGACATCCAGGCCAGCCTGCCTGACAGAAAACTGTTTTCCGGCGAATTGCTGCGCCTGTACGAGAGCTTTGCCAAAATGCTCGCCCATATCAGCGAAACTCTGCGCCAAGCCAGGGAAAACGAGCAAAAAGCCCACAGCGAGGGAGAAAAGGCCCGCTCCTCCATGCTCCAGGCCGAGGAAGCCGGTGCGGCGGCCCGGACCAAGACCGAGGCCATGCTGGCTGTGGCCGACAGGCTGGATGAAGCCATCCGGGTCATTTCCGCCGCATCCGGCTCGCTCTCCGTCCAGATCGAACAGTCCGACCGCATGGCCTCTCAATCGGCCCAGCGTCTGACCGAGGCGGCGGCCGCCATCAACGAAATGGACGCCACGGTGCGCGAAGTGGCCCGCAACGTCTCCACAACCACCCAATTCTCCGGCGACACCAGGGCCAAGGCTGAACACGGCGCGCAGATCGTGCACCAGTCCCTGCAGAGTATTGAGCAGGTCCGTACGGTTTCGCTGGAACTGCAGACGGATATGGAGCAACTCAACGAGCACGCCGGAGCCATCAGCCAGATCATGACCGTCATTTCGGATATCGCGGACCAGACCAATCTGCTGGCCCTCAACGCGGCCATTGAGGCGGCGCGCGCGGGCGAAGCCGGGCGCGGTTTCGCCGTGGTGGCCGACGAAGTGCGCAAGCTGGCCGAAAAAACCATGGCCTCCACCCACGATGTGGGCAACGCCATCAAGGCCATTCAGGAAAGCACCAACAAAAGCATGGCCTCGGTGGAAAACGCCGTGGTCCAGATCAGCAGGGCCACGGGCTATGCCAATGATTCCGGCCTCGCCCTCAGCGACATCGTGGCCACCGCCGAGGCCACGGCGGACCAGATTCGCGCCATTGCGACCGCCAGCGAGGAACAATCCGCCGCTTCGGAAGAAATCAACGCCAACGTCGGGCAGGTCAGCAGCATGATCGGCCAGACCGCCGAAACCATGGCGGAAGCCGCCAAAGCCGTGGCCGGGCTCGCCGCCCAGACCGAGGACCTGAGGGCGCTGGTGGCGCAGATGAAACAGGAATAGCAAGCCCCCCGGTTCTGAAAGTTTCCGCGGAACAAGAGGAGCGGCATCGCCCATACGCGATGCCGCTCCTCTTGTTCTCTTTCATCCGCCGCGAACCAGACCGCGTCCGGGTTCAGGCTTAGAGCGTTTCAAAATTAATCTGTTCTAGTCGCTGAAACCGTGCGGATGCGCGCGATGCCACTCCCAGGCCGAAGCGATAATGCCTTCAATGTCCACCTTCGGCTCCCAGCCCAGCACCTGCCGCGCGCGCTCCGACGAGGCCACCAGGCGGGCCGGGTCCCCCGCCCGGCGCGGGCCCGCGCGCATGGGGACGGCGTGCCCCGTGACCCGGCGCGCGGCCTCGATCATGGCCCGGACGGAAAAACCCTGCCCGTTGCCCAGATTGCAGACCACGCTCTCCCGGCCGCGCCGCAGATGGTCCAGGGCGCGCATGTGGGCGTCGGCCAGATCCATGACGTCCAGATAGTCCCGGACGCAGGTGCCGTCGGGCGTGGGATAATCCTCGCCGAAAACGGTGATATGCGGACGCTGCCCCAGCGGCACCTGAAGAATCAGGGGAATGAGATGGCTTTCCGGACGGTGGTCCTCGCCGATCTCGCCGCCGGGCAGGGCTCCGGCCACGTTGAAATAGCGCAGGACCACCGAGCGCATGCCGTGGGCCCGGCCCGCCCAGTCCATGATGCGCTCCATCATCAATTTGCTCTCGCCATACGGGTTGGTGGGCCGGGTGGGGGCGTCCTCGCTGATGGGCACGCTCTCCGGCTCGCCGTAAACCGCCGCCGTGGAGGAAAAGACGATCTTGTCCACGTCGTGCCGCAGCATGGCTTCCAACAGCGTCTGCATCCCGTGGACATTGTTGTTGAAATAGGGCAGCGGCTTTTCCATGCTCTCGCCCACCAGGGAACTGGCCGCGAAATGGAGCACCGCCTCGATGCTGTTTTCGGCAAAGACCCGGTCCAGCGCCGCGGAGTCGCGGATGTCGCCCTGGTACAGGCGCACGCCGCCGGGCACAGCCTGACGGTGGCCGGTCAGAAAATTGTCGATGACGACGGGCTCCTCGCCGCGCGCCAGCAGGGCGCGCACATTATGGGAACCGATATAACCGGCTCCGCCGCAGACCAGAATGGACATGACGCTTCCCTCCCTTGCTCGTTCCTTATGCGGGCGCCGCGCGCCGTGCGGCGCCGTTTTCGCTTCCCGCCCGTCCTGAAAGAGCCGCTTCACGCGGCTCTCCGGGCAAATCCGGCGGGCGGAGGGCAACGCCGGTTTTGCACTATGACCCGGCGGATTCCGCGTCGTTTTCAGCAGCGGGGGCGTCAATGGCGGCATTGACCACGCTGGCCCCGTCGGGAGGCGGCAACGCGCCCGCTTCGCGCATTTCCGCGTAGAAGACACAGCCGTTTTTACCCATCCGCTTGGCCTGATAGGTGGCCTCGTCGGCATGCTGGTAAAGTTCCGGAAAGCAGCGGCCGTCGTCGGGCGCGCAGGCCACGCCCATGCTGGCGGTAAGTATGCAGCGGTTTTCGCCTTCGCCCCACTCGGTATGCAGATCGCCGCCCAGTTTGGCCGCCCGTTCGCGGATCTGCTGCATGCTCAGCCGTTCGGTGCAGAAGACCAGAAATTCGTCGCCGCCGATACGGCCCGCAATGTCCGCAGGACGGAAATTATGGCGGATGATCCGGGCCATGGCGCAGATGGCCTGATCGCCCACGGCATGGCCCAGCCGGTCGTTGATATTCTTGAAGTTGTCGAAATCAATCATGAACATCGCATAGCCGCCCGGCCCGTCCAGGCCGTGCCGATCAAGAAAACGGGCGATGGCCTGCTCCGTGGCGAGCTTGTTGTACATGCCGGTGGCGCTGTCGCGCGCGGCCTGATTGCGCAGGTTGAGTTCCAGGTTCTTCTGGTTGTCGATGTCCGTGATGATCCCGATGACATAGATGGGCCAGCCGCTGCCGTCCATGATGTTGGAGGCTTCGACCCTGTACCAGCGATACAGGCCGTCCACGTCGAGCAGGCGCAGCTCCGCCGCGCGCCGGCTCTGCTGCAGGGCGTCCTGGAAGTCCCGCAACGCCTCGCGATCGTCCGGGTGCACGGGTATCTGGCTGCCGTCCGGGTCCGGCTCCAGAATGTTGAACGCCGAGCCGAACAACTGCATCCAGCGCGTGCTGCAATAAAAGTCGCCGCTGAGCAGATCCTGTTCAAAAATAATGATGTCGTGCTGCTCAAGAATGAAATGATAGCGCTCGTCGGAAATACGCTGGGCCTGCTGCATGGACTTGTTCTGCGTGATGTCGAAGACGATGCTGGCGATATAGGGCTGCCGGCATTCGTCATAGGTCAGGGTGCCCTTGTTGTAGAGCCAGATCAGATCGCCGTTTTTGGCCCGGGTGCGGTACTCCACGTCAATGGCCTTGTTCTGCTCCAGCTGCCGGGACATGGTCAGCAGCACCGCATCCCGGTCCTCCTCATAAATGGTGTTGGCGAAACTGTTCTCATAGATGCGCTCGAATTCTTCCCGGCTGTAGCCCAGCAGATCGAGGTAATTCTGGCTGAGAAACAGGAAGAAGCCGTTGACGCCGCTGATTTTCTGCACCCCGCCCGAAATGTTGGCGATAATGGCGCTGTATTCTTCCTGCTGTCGACGGATGTTCCGGTGGGAGCGGCGCTGGGTGTACACGACGAAGAGCAGCAAAAGGACAATAATGGCGGATACGCGCAGCATCAGGGTGCGGGTCACCGCATTCTGCCGGACGATATACTCATCCAGAACGCCTTGCGGCAGGATGGAAACCAGTTGCCAGCCGTTCCGCGCCAGATCCACACGGCTCATGTAAAAAGCATAGTCGGCGCCCTGAAAACGCAGTACCGCATTGCCGCTCTCGCGCATGGTCTTGAAAAAATCCCACATTTGGGCGGCGCTTTGGGACGACTGGGCGCGCTTTTGCCGAAAATCCCGGACCAGGGTGTCCAGATCGCGCCCCGGCGGCAATATGCCGAAAAGCACGTGGCCCCGGCTGTCAAAAACCAGATTGTAGGTCCGGCCGTCAAAAGCTCTGGTTTCAATGCTGCTCCGCAAGGCGTCGGTATTGATGCCCGCCACCAGCACGGCCTTGATCTTATCCCCGCGCCGCACCGGCGCGGCAATGACCAGCACACGGCGCTGGTCAAAGGTGGAACTCATGTCGGCGGCTATGCCTGTGTCGCCGCGCAGGGCGTGCTGAAAAGCGGGGTCCGCGCTCATGTCCAGTTCATGGCCCAGCGCGGAAAAGCCTTTGCCGTCCGGCCCCAGAATGCCGAAATTGCGTATGCCCGGCTCCAGCAGCAGCTGGCCGAAATGGCGCGCGCTTTCCGGGCTGACCAGAAAATCCTCGTCAGCGAGAAAGCGGGCCAGATCCTCCAGGTCGCGGAGGCGTTCCCCGAACTGGCGCTGGAAGTTCTCCGCCGCGTAGAGGGTGAACTCCTGCAGGCGCAGAGTCAGGTTGGCGGTGATGTCCCGCGTGGTGCGGGCGCCGTAGTCCCGGATGGAGAAGATCAGCGCCACGACCAGCACGGCAAGAAACAGCACGGAAATTATGGCGTTGGACAATTTGAACATACTGCATCCGTTGCGGGCATTGCTCTCTGGAGAACCGCCCTCGCCGGGGCGGGCCGCAGTACGGGATACATCGGCGGCAAGGTCCGGCGCGGCACGGCAGTGTCGCGGATCAGTCGAGAATATGAGGGGCAGCATAGCCGCAAAACGGCCAAAAGGGAACCCGCCGGGACTGGGGAAATCATAAAAAGTGCCCCTTGCGGGGCACTATACATGTCGTGTGGCGGCGAACTCAGTTCAGCTTGGAAAGCAGGGTCTCCTTGATGGAGTCAATGCTGCCTTCGCCGTTGAGCTCAATGTACTTGGTCTTCCCTTCGGCGGCCAGATTCTTGAAGAAATAGGCCGCGGCCAAGGTGCCGTCCTTGGTGTTGTAATAGATGTCGTGGCGCTTGTTGATGGCCGCCTCGTCCTGGTCGTCGCTGCGGGTGGAAAGCGGCGCCCCACAGACGCGGCACTTGTCGCCGTCGGGCTTGATGGCGTCAATAAAGATATTGTTGGGGTGGTTGTTGTTTTCCTTGCAGAGGCGGCGGCCCATGATCCGGTTTTTGGCCACTTCGCGCGGCAGCAGGATTTCCACCACGTAGTCGAGCTTGAGGCCTTCCTTCTGCAACGCGTCCCACAGCTTCTCGGCCTGGACCATGTTGCGCGGGAAGCCGTCCAGCAGCCAGCCGTCCTTGCCCTTGGTCTTCAGGGTTTCCAGCACCATGGGAATGGTGATGTCGTCGGGCACCAGGTCGCCGCGGTCAATGTAGGCCTTGGCTTTTTTGCCCAGTTCCGTGCCGCCGCCGATGTGTTCGCGGAAAATGGCCCCGGATTCGATATGAGCAAGATTGTACTTTTGTTTGATCAGATTGCCCTGGGTGCCCTTGCCGCTGCCGTTGGGTCCGAAAATCAGGATATTCACCGTTGCTCTCCTTGACGGAACCGGATGTTGATTTGTGCAAAAAAGAACACGCTCTCTGCGGTTCTAGCCCGGAAAAAGCGTTCTGTCAACGGGAGCGGCGAAGAACGGGCGGCATGTAGGGGCCGGAAGCGCCTGGAACAGGCGGCAGGCGGACAAAAAGACAGGCATTAAAGCCCCTAGCGGAACAGCTTCCAGGTGCCCTCGACAATGCCCCCCAGCACGTCCACAAAGCCCGAGGTGATGCCCCCGATGGTGTTCAGAATCAGCTTGCCCGCGCCGATGGAGGTTTTGCTGTCGTGCAGGCTGCCGTAGAGGCGCAGGGGAAAGTCAGGCAGATTTTTCATATTCACGGTAAAGTTGCAGTCCAGCGTCTCGCTGTTCAGGTCTATCCAGCCGCCGCCATGCACTTTAAGGCCCGGCCCCTGAAGGTTGAAATCCTCGGTGCGGACCATACCGGCAGTGATAGTGCCCGAGGCCGAGGCCAGGCCGAAGAGCGTGGGTTTGCCCTTGAGCTCGCCGTCGCCGCCGCGTTTCTGGTAGGAACCGTCGCGCACGGTGAAGCGCCAGGCGCCGTCCAGAGCGGCGGGCAGTTGGCCCGGTCCGGTCAGCGCGCCCCGTACCTCGGAGCTGATGCTGCCCCGGCCTCCCAGAACCGCGTCGCCGCCCCGGTCCCGGCTGGCGGCGGTCAGATCGAAGTCCGCCACGGCCAGAGAGCTTTCAAAACGCAGGCCCTTGCTGAAATCTATTTTGGCCCGGCTTTGCAGGAGCGCGCCATAAAAACGGGCCGTGTTGGGCCCGCAGCTCAGCAGACCGTTCTCCAGCGCAAGCGGCAACTTGATATCCTGCGCTTTGAAGCGCCAGCCGGTCAGTTCCTTGACGCGCAGTTCGCCTTTGGCGCTGAAGCCGCGCATGAAGCGGAAATCCCACTTTTTGCCCGACGGCCTGGCAGCGCCCTTTTGGGTCGGCTCGCCCTTTTTGTCGTCCAGGTAGCGGTTCAGGTCGAGCTTGTCCACGCCGAGATTAAAATTCAGGTCCGGTTGCGGCTTGCGCAGGGAGGCGGTCAGCGAACCGCCGACCGCGCTCTGGTCCAGGTGGGCGCGGATATTGCTGAGCGAGAGCGTGTCCGGACCGCCCTTGAAGTCCGCTTCCAGGCTGAGTTTGTTCAGGGCGGGCGGCAGCTTGGCCGCCGTGTTGAACGCCAGGCGCAGGGTGCGGCTCAGATCCCGGCTGAGCGCCGAAACCGAGCCCTGCCAGCCCAGCCCGCCCTTGCCGCCGATGACCTGGGCCTGCCCCCGCAGCTCCACGCCCAAAGCGCTGGCATGCGCGTTGCCGACCGCGAGCTGATTGCGCGCGCCCTGGCAGGAAAAATCGCCGCTGAGGTCCGCCTGCAAGCCCTCGGGCAGCGAGCTGAGCGCCGGGCTCAGGCGCAAGGTCAGATTGCCGGGCAGATTCTGGAAATCCAGATTGCCGTTGCCGCCGCCGTCGCCGCTGAACCAGAGCCTGCCGTTCAGATCCGCCCGGCCGTTGAGGTCCGCGCTGTCCAGCACGCCGCGCCACTGGCCGTCCAGGCCCAGACGGCCCTTTTCCCAGGCGGCGGAACGCGCCTTGAGCTCAACCTCCATGCCGCTGAACGCCAGCTCGCCGGACGAACCGGGCAGGCGCAGGCTTCCCCGCTCGCCGCGCGCGCTCACCGTGCCGCGGAGCTTGCCCAGAAATTCCGCCAGCTCGCGGCCCTGGCTCATGATGTCCACATCGGCCCGCAAACGGCCGCTTTTGATCGGCAATACGGGCATGGCCTTGCCCAGGGGCGCACCGTTCACGTCGCGGAAACGCATGCTGATGGCATAGGGATGCTCGCGCCCGCCGCCCAGAATGCACTCGCCATGTATGCTGCCGCCGTAGAGCCGCGCGTCCGCCGCAAGCAGGGTGTCCTCCAGGCCGTTTTTGTCCATCTTGCCGGGGCTGATGACCACCTTGGCGTCCTCAATGAGCAGGGGACCGTAATCCACGCTGGCGGCGGCCAGCCGGATGTCGTAGTTCACGCCGGTTTCGCCGGGCTGAAGAGGTTCGCCCGGCAGGGGCGTCAGCGGGCCGTGGAAAAAACGGGGACCCAGCGGCGGCTTGCCCGCAGCCTCGGGAATGGCCAGTCCCAGATTGAGGCGGCCCGCCTTGAGGTCCAAAGCCACTTCCGGTTTGGCCCAGCTGGCCACGCCGCCGGAGCCGGTAAAACGCGCCCCGGCGCAGCGCACCGCGATGCGCGGCACTTTCAGGCCCTGGCCGTCCAGATGAAAATCCAGGCTGCCGTCAGTGAGATTGTCCAGGGCCAGTTGCAGGCCGGGCGCGAGGTTGCGGGCAAAACCCAACCACTGGGTCAGGCTCGCGCGGTGCAGCAGCAGGCGGCCGTCCAGGCTGAAGCCCTGCGGCGCGCCGGGCAGGCGCAGCGTGCCGCTGAGTTCCCCGCTGTCCGGCCCGAATTCCAGCTGCACCCGCTCCAGGCTGACGCTTTGTTCCTTGCCGCGCATGGCCGCCGTACCGGCCAGCGCAAAGGGCAACAGTTCCTGATCCTTGGCCAGCTCTCCGCTCAGATCCGCGTGCGCGGTCCAGCCCGTGATTCCGGCCTGAAAATTCAGCGCCAGCTTGAATCGCTCCAGATGGGGCGGCCAGCGCAGCGCGCCGCTGACCAGCAGCTTGGGCGTGGCCGTGAGCGGTCTGCGCAGGTCGCTCTCCCCTTCAACCAGAAAATTGTCCAGACGGATCAGGGGCGCCCCCTGCCGCTGCAAGAGGGCCGCGCCCAGATGCACGCGGCCGCTGACGCGGGCCGGAGATTCCGTGTCCAGGCGGCATTGCAGGCTGCCCAGTTGCAGGCGCGCGCCGTCCGTGCCCGTCAGATCGGCCTCGCCCTGGACGATGGTCATGCGGCAGTCATCAAGCAGGTCGGGCAAACCGCCGCCCCCGCCGCCAAAACGCGCCGCCAGCGCCTCCGGATCCCCCAGGGGCAGAGGCAGCGCGCCGCGCAGCCGGGGCCGCAGCAAGGATATATTGCGCGGCTCAAAGGCCCCGCGCAGCAGGGCCAGAAAGTCAGGACGCAGGGTGCCGTAGGCCACGGAGAAGTGCAGGTCCTTCCCTTCCACCGAAGCGTTGCTCACCGCGATGGAGGGCACGGGCAAAAGCACCACGTCCACGCCTTCCACGGTAAAAACCAGGCCGGTGCGCGCGGAAAGTTCATCCAGATAGTGACGGGTGAGAGCTTCGGGATTGCGCTGCAAAAGATAGAAAGCTGTCGCCAGCAGAACCGACAACGCAATCAGCAGCGCCAGAAAGATGCGCAAGAGGAGCCGTAAACGGCGAGAGGTTAAAAACATGGCTGTTGATACCGGCTCAACACATTGAGCGCTCGGGACAGCGGACGCGGTTCGCTCCGGATGGAGAAGCCGGGATGCCGCCCCACTGTCCCGCGCCTTGACGCCACAAGGCGTCAGGGCTAGGTTGAAAACCTATTTTATCTTGCCGTCTTTGGCAACAGTCCGCCGGGCGCGCCGCCTGCCGGGCTTCGGCCGCCTCTGGGGGGCTATGCAACGTCTGTTATGGATCGGCAGCCCGTTTTTCTGCCAGGCCCTGCAATCCTGCGGCTGGCAGGACGTGGCCCTGCATAATTTCGAAGACGCCCGCGTGTTCTGCTGGGAGGATCTGGTGCGTCTGGCCGGTTTCACGCCGGACGTGCTGGTGGTGGCGGATAAAAGCCGCCCGCCTTTCGTACTGGGGATGGAGCGCTTTCCCTGCCTGACGGTTTTTTACAGCGTGGATTCGCATATCCACAGCTGGCAGCCCCTGTACGCCCAGGGCTTCGACGCCTGCCTGGTTTCCCTGCGCGGCCATCTGGAGCGCTTTTCCGGCCCCTTTTTGCCGCCCGAGCGGGTCTGGTGGTCGCCGCCCTTCGCCCAAGACGAGGACCAGCCGCGACCCGATGCGCCCAAGCTCTGGGATTGCCTGTTCGTGGGCACGGTCAACGAAAACACGCCCCGGCGCGCCGCTTTTCTGCAAAGTCTGGCGGGCCGCCTGCCGGGCCTGCATGTGCAACGCGGCAATTATCGCGCGCTTTTCCCGCAGGGACGCATCCTGCTCAATCATTGTGAACACGGGGATCTGAATTTCCGGGTCTTTGAAGCCATGGGCTGCGGCGGTTGCCTGCTGACGCCGCGCGTGGGCCACGGCCTGACCGAGCTTTTCGTGGACGGCGAGCACCTGGTGGGCTACGCGCCGGACGATGTGGGCGACGCGCTGTTCCGTATCGGACTGCTGCTTAAAAATCCCGAGCTGATGACCTATATCGGGGAAACGGCCCTGGCCGAGATCAATGCCGGACACCGCGCGCGGCACCGGGCCCAAGCCTTTACGGACCATCTCTGCGATCTCTGGATGCAGGACGCCGGAGCGTTGATCGCCGCGCGCCAGGCCAGGGCCGCAGCCATCCGCGAGGAATGCCTGAAAATGCCCTACCTGCTCTGGGCCGAGGAACTGGCGGAACCGGCTCTCAGGCAAGCCTATCTGGCCGCGGCCAGAGGAAATTTCGGGTCGGCGGTCTGAAAAACGGCGGAATTAGCGGGAGTTGGCGGATTCGTCCGTGAGCGGATCGAAATGCAGGTCCAGCGCGGGATCCGTGGCGGGCTTTTCGTCCCGGCCCGGACGGCCCGGCTGAAGCGGATCCTCAAAGCTCAGGTGCAGGAGAGGGTCGCGGGCCGGAACCTCCCCGGTGGGCCGGGGCGCGGGGTCGGCAAGGCCGCTCAGGGCGTCCAGGCGCGATTCCATGGCCCGCAACAGAACGCGCATCTGGGCGTGCTCGTCCCGCAAAATCCGGCAGAGCCGTTCCTGACTGCGCAGCATGTAGAACAGCACAGCCAGCATGCCCAGAAAACATAAAAAAATGAACAACATGATGGAAAACATGACGGGCCTCACAAAAGCGCTGTGCGCGTCGGGCGGGCGGGGAGCGCCCGTCCGCGTCGCGCTTTTCCGCTTATATACGTTCACCCCGGCTTGGGCAAGGAGGATTTATGACCGCGCCGCGTCTTGAACCGCATCTGGTCATGGCCGACGAGGGCGGCAACATCTATGACGATCCCGACCTGCTGATGGTCTGCCGCCGGGGCGGCCAGTGGGGTCTGCCGCGTCCGGACGAGCTGATGCCCCTGCCCGAGGAAAGCGAACTCTTTCTCCTGCCGGGCCGCCGGGCCGTGGGCCTGAATCCGGAAAGCGGCGAAACCGAAGTTCTGGACCAGCTGGCCGTGGCCGCCTTTGCCGCGCCCGCGCACACGCTTTCGGCCCACCCGGCCTATGAGAGCGACGCAAACGCGCCCCTGCTGCCCCTTTTCGCCTACGGCGCGGTGGGCTTCGCCCGAGGCCGCTTTTACGTCTGCGCCCGCAAGGTGGACCAGGACCCGCGCCAGCAGTTCCGCCGCATCCCGCGCGGCCGCATTGAGCAGAACGTGCGCCGGCTGTTGCGCGAGCACCCGGACAACCGCCTGATCCGCCATATCCTGAATAATTGCGTGCTGCGCTATGACTGCCCGGCGGCGCGCAACTTCGCGCTGGGCCGCTATGAAGCGCCGCTGCCCACCTCGCGTGCCTGCAACGCGCGCTGCGTGGGCTGCATCTCGGCCCAGGACAAGGATTCGCCCGTGGCCGTGACGCCCCAGTGCCGCCTGGCCTTCACGCCCGAGGCCGCTGAAATCGTGGAAGTCATGCGCCTGCACCAGAGCCGGGAGGGCGCGACGCCCATCTATTCCTTCGGCCAGGGCTGCGAGGGCGACCCCCTGACCAACGCGGACCTGCTGGTGGAAAGCGTGCGCCTGTTCCGCGCCGGAGGCGGCCGGGGCACGGTCAACTGCAACACCAACGCCTCCAGTCCCGAGGCCGTGGCGCGCCTGGCCGAAGCCGGGCTGACCAGCCTGCGGGTGAGCTGCAACAGCGCCCGCGCGGACCTCTACCGGCGTTACTACCGGCCCGCCAACTACAGCTTCGCCGACGTGCGCGCGGCCATCCGCGAGGCCCGTCAGCGCGGCGTCTTCGTCTCGCTCAACCTGCTCTTCTTTCCCGGCGTCACGGACACCGAGGAGGAGCTGGAAGCCCTGGCCCGCCTGGTGGGCGAAAACGGCGTGAGCATGATCCAGTGGCGCAACCTGAACATTGACCCGGAATGGTATTTCCGGCTGATGGGCGGCGACCCGGATCAGGGCCGCGCCCTGAGCATGGCCCCGAGCATGGGCCTGGGCGTATTTATGAAGCGGCTCAAGAAACTCTGCCCCTGGCTGCGCTACGGCTACTTCAATCCCTATCTGGGCGACGCGGCGGAGATTACGGCCCCTCTGCCCGGCGCGTGGCATATGCCCGAACCCGACGCCAAAGGCGGCCCGGACGCGCTTTTGGCCCAAAATGAGCGGGATGAGCAGGACGGGGACGGGGAATGAGCCGTTTCCGCGCCCGTGGGGCGTCATGGCGTCCGTAAGCTATCAGTACTCGCCCTCCGGCGGCTTTGAGATCGTTCTTTGCCGCGACGCCGCGCGGCGCTTTCCCTGGCATCTGCACGCCGCGCATGAGGTGGCCGGCGCGGCGCTTTCCGGCGGTCTTGTGCTGGAAACCCCTTTTGGCGCACGGCGTATCCGAACCGGGGAATGCTTCCGCATTCCCCGGTTGCGCGCCCACAGGCTCACGCTGGATCCCGGCACAACCCTGTTGACCGTGTGCCGCGCGTCAGCTCCCGCCGCGGCAACGGTTTGGCGGTTGAGCGCGGCTCGCGCCGTCTGCGCCGGACTCTGCCCGGATTGCCGGGAGCAGCCCCTTTGCGCGCGTCTTCTGGATACGGCTCCGCTGACGGAAAATCTTCCGGCGGCAACGCCCATCCAAAGCGTATGCAGTCTGCTGCTCTCCGACCCCGCGACGCCCCGGCCGCTTGCACGGCTGGCCGCCCTGACCGGCTACAGCCCCTGGCATTTCCTCCGCCGCTTCCGCCGTGAAACCGGCCTGACGCCCCACGCCTTCCAGATGCTGGGCCGTCTGCGTCTGGCGCGCGCCCTGCTGCGGACGGATACGGCCCTGGCCGAAACCGCCGCTGCCGCCGGTTTTACGGATCAGAGCCATATGCACAAAGCCTTCCGGCGGCAGCACAACCTGACGCCGAAACAGTTCCGGCTGGCGAGCCTCAGGCTGGAAGCGTGACGAATTTCGCGAACAGGCACAAGCCATGTTCCCCGGCGCGCACTTCGTGCGGGACATTGGCGGGCAGAACCGCCATAACGCCCGGCGCGTAAGCGATCTCTCCTTCCGGCGTCCGGCAGACGCCGCTGCCCGCCACAACCTCATGCAATTCCAGACGTTGACCGTGCGTATGCCTGCCGATCTTTTGCAGGGCTTCGATCCTGACCAGATGGCAGGTCAGCAGGCCTTGGGTCAGCTCCGGCCCGGCCAGGTTTTTCAGAAACACGCCGGGAAAATCCTTGTGTTCAGTCCAGGGCGCGTCGGCCAAAGCCCATTGATTACCCGAAGCCGCCAGGCTGCCATTTGCAAAACAGTGGAACAGATCCGCTTTCATAAAGCCTCCCGTGTTGTTTGTGCATGTCGAGTACAATGGGAGCGGATGCTGTTCTTGTAAAAATTTGCTCTGTGCGCGGGCATGTCGGCGGTCCGGCCAAGCTGCGAAACAAGCGGACCGCACGGCGACAAACATTCCTCCCGACGGATGAAGAATTTCCCCTTGACGAAAAAAAACAGGATGGTTACATCTGGATCAACAGTTATTGAAAATGAATTTCAATTTTAACATGTAGGCTGCAAGGAGAAGGCCATGAGCAAAATTCTGATCGTCTACGGCTCCAGCACCGGCAACACGGAGAGCATCGCCCGCAAGCTTGAGGAACAGTTTGCCGCCGCCGGGCAGGAAGTGACTGTACTCAACGCCGCCGATGCCGCAGCTGAGCATCTAGCTGACGGCTATGACGCAGTGCTTTTCGGCGCGTCGGCCTGGGGCGAGGACGACGTGGAATTGCAGGATGATTTCGCGCCGCTGTTTGAAGAATTCGGCGTCATGGACCTCAAGGGCCGCAAACTGGCCGCGTTCGCCTCGGGCGACCGGGATTACCCGCACTTCTGCGGGGCCGTGGACGTCATTGAAGCGCGCGGCAAAGAACTGGGGGCCGAAGTGCTGGCCGACGGTCTGCGCCTGGAGGGCGACGGCGGCGGTTCCCGGGATGAAATCGCGGCCTTTGTCCAGGAGATTGTGCGCAAGTTGTAGACGTCCTCATCCGGCCCTCCTGAACGCGAACGCCGGCCCGCGCCCGATATGCGGCAGACACGCGGCTGACATGAGAAAGGCCCGGAACCATCGGGGTTCCGGGCCTCAAGGTTTTCCAGAAGAAAATTTTCTACCCGCCCAGATAGGCTTCGCGCACGCTGGCGTCGGCCAGCAGGTTTTCCGCGCGGTCTTCCATGACCACCTTGCCCACTTCCAGCACATAGCCGCGCGTGGCCAGTTTCAGGGCGGCGCGGGCATTCTGCTCCACCAGCAGCACGGTGACCCCGCGCCCGTTGATGGCCCGCACGGTTTCAAAGATGGAGCGCACCAGCAAGGGAGCCAGCCCCAGCGAGGGCTCGTCCAGCAGGAGCAGGCGCGGCTCGGCCATCAAAGCCCGGCCGATGGCCAGCATCTGCTGCTCGCCGCCGGAAAGCGTGCCCGCCAGTTGTTCCTTGCGCTCCAGCAGGCGCGGGAAAAGATCGAAAATCCATTCCAGAGTGCGTTCGCTGCGGGCTTTGTCCCGGATGCAGAACGCGCCCAGACGCAGATTTTCCAGCACGCTCATGGCTCCGAACACCCGGCGGCCCTCAGGGGACTGGGCAATGCCCAGGCCCACCACCTCGTGGCTGGGCAGGCGCAACAGCGGCGTGCCGTCAAAAATGATTTCGCCCGCAAAGGGCCGCACCAGACCGCTGATGGACAACAGGGTGGTGCTTTTGCCCGCGCCGTTGGCGCCGAGGATGGTGACGATTTCGCCTTCCTCCACGTGCAGGTTGATGCCGTGCAGCACTTCCACGCTGCCGTAACGCACCCGGATATCTGAAAGAGTCAGCAGAGCCATACTCACCACTTCTCGTCGTCGGCGCCCAGATAGGCTTCGATCACCGCCGGATGACGGCGCATGGCCTCGGGCGCGCCCTCGGCGATCAAGGTGCCGTGCTCCAGCACCACCAGTTTTTCGCAGATCTGCATGACCAGGCGCATGTCGTGCTCAATAAGCAGCACGGTGACGCCCCGCTCGCGGATGGCGCGGATGATCTCCACCAGAACCGCGGTTTCCTGGTCGTTCATGCCCCCGGCGGGTTCGTCCAGGATCAGCAGGCGCGGGTCCGAGGCCAGGGCGCGCGCGATTTCCAGCAGCCGCTGGTTGCCGTAGGACAGGCCTCCGGCGGCCTCGCCGCAACGGTCGGCCAGGCCCACGAAACGCAGTTCCTCCATGCAGCGGGCCACGGCGGCCTTTTCCTCGCGGCGCTGGCCCGGAGTGTGCAGCATACAGGCGAACAGACCGGCCTTCATCCGGCAATGCCGTCCGGCCAGCACGTTTTCCAGCACGGGCAGTTTGCCGAACAGGCGGATGCTCTGAAAGGTGCGCGCGATGCCCAGTTCCACCACATGGTGGGGCTTCAGGCCGGTGACGGGCTCGCCGTCAAAAAAGATCCGGCCCCGCTCCGGCGTGTAATTGCCGGTAATGCAGTTGAACACCGTGGTCTTGCCCGCGCCGTTGGGCCCGATCAGGCCCACGATGCTGCCCGCCTCCACCGAAAAGGAAAGATCGTTGACGGCGATGAGCCCGCCGAAAACCTTGGTCACTTCCTGAAGAGACAAGAGACTCATGCGGGCCTCCCGGCTTCAGCGGGCGCGTCCCCGGCGCGCGGAACCGCCGGGCCCTCCGGCGGGACGTCGCCGGGAGGCGCGGCGTAATGGCGCGGGCCGGGCGGCAGCAGGCCCTGCGGCCGCCAGATCATCATGATCATCATGGCCAGACCGAAAATCAGCATGCGCGCGGCGGAAAATTCGCGCAGCACTTCCGGCAGGCCGATGAACAGAAAGGCGCTGACCAGGACGCCCAGCTGACTGCCGCCGGAAAGGATGACCACCGCGAAAATGATCACGGATTCCATGAAATTAAAGGATTCCGGCGCGATGGTGCTCATCTTGGCGGCATAGACCGTGCCCGCCATGCCCGCCCAGAAAGCCCCCAGCACAAAGGCCAGCAGCTTGTAGCGGGTGACGTTGACCCCGCAGCCCTCGGCCGCGATGTCGTCCTCTTTGATGTAGTTCAACGCGCGCCCGAAACGCGAGCGCCAGAGGCCGTAAAAAAGCAGCAGGCTCGCGCCCACCATGCCCCAGACCAGATAATAAAAGTGCACGCTCTTGACGATCTTGAAGCCGAAAAAACGCGGACGGCTGATGCCGAAAATGCCGTTGGAGCCGCCGGTCAGGCCGAAAATATCGTTGATCAGGGCAATGCGCACGATCTCCACAATGCCGATGGTCACGATAAGCAGATAGTCGCCGCGCAGATGGATGATGGGCCGGGCCACCAGCAGGGCGAAAAAGGCCGCCGCCGCTCCCGCCAGGGGCATGGTCCAGAAGATGGGCCACTGGTACAGGGTGTTCAGAATGGCCGTCACATACGCGCCCACGGCGAAAAAGGCCGCGTGCCCCATATGGAAGATGCCCGCCTGGCCCAGAATCACGTTCAGCGAGAGGGCCAGCAGGGCGTAGAGACCGATCATCACGCAGACGTCCAGCCAGTAGGAATTGCAGACCAGGGGCAGCCCGCAGAGCAGCGCGCCCAGCGCGATATACAAAGGCATGCGCTTCATAGCTTGTCCGCCGTGCGTTCGCCCAGAATGCCGGTGGGCCGGATGATCAGGATCAGAATCAGCACCAGAAAGGCGATGGCGTCCTTCCAGGCGATGGCGATGTACCCGGCGGCCAGGGCCTCGATGACGCCCAGCAGCAGGCCGCCGAGCATGGCGCCCGGAATGTTGCCGATGCCGCCCAGAATGGCGGCGGTAAAGGCTTTGAGGCCATAGGACCAGCCCATGGTAAAGTCGATCTGGCCGTAGTAGATGCCCACCATCAGCCCTGCCGCGCCGCCCAGGCCCGGTCCGATCAGAAAGACCAGGGAAATGACCCGGTCCACGTTGATGCCCATGAGCCGGGCCGCGCCCGGATCAATGGCCACGGCGCGGATGGCCGCGCCCGTGCGGGTGCGCTGGATGAAGGCCGAAAGGCCGAGCATCAGCAGCACGCTGGCCGCGATGACCAGCAGGCGCACGCCGGGCACGGCCATGCCGAACAAATGCACTGTGAAATCCGGGCGCAGGAAATCGGGGTAGACGTAGACGCGCGCGCCGTAGATCAGCATGATGGCGTTCTGGAAAAAGATGGACGCGCCCAGGGCCGAGACCACGGCCGAAAGACGGCCCGCGTCGCGCAGGGGCCGGTAGGCCGCGCGCTCCAGCAGAAAGCCGATCAGGGCCACCAGCAGGGCCACCATGACGAAGACGGCCAGCACGGCCACGGGCAGCGGCAGCATGCCGGAGAGATTGCAGCTCACCAGCAGGGTCAGGCCCAGATAGGCGCCGATGGTGAACAGGTCGCCGTGGGCGAAGTTGATGAGCTTGAGCACGCCGTAGACCATGGTGTAGCCCAGGGCCACCAGCGCGTAGATGCCGCCCACGGCAAGGCCGTTCAGAAGCTGTTGAAAAAATTGTTCCATAGTTCCGGCGCTCGAAGCAGAGCACGCCGCTGGCGGAGCACTACGAAAAACGCCCCGGTAGCTTGCGGCTAAAAAGATGGATTTTGTTCCCTGGCAAGGAAGAAACAGGGCGCGGACCAGGGATAGTACTCTTCACGTAAGCCCTGGGCCGCGCCCTGTTTCTGACGCGGCCCAGGGGGCAAAAGACGCTTTTCAGCCGCAAGCTACTTGGGTTGAAGGACGAAAACGCCCTTATCATCCACCACATAGGTGCGGTAAAACTCGCCCACGCGGTCGCCCTTGGCGTCAAAGCCCAGGGTTCCGGACAGGCCGGGCAGGCCCTTGAGCTGCTTGAGCCAGGCGGCCATGGCTTCGGGATCATTCTTGCCCGCGGCCAGCGCGGCCTCAATGGCCTTGAAGGCGTCCCCGGCCAGCACGGCCCAGACCGACACGGGCACGCTGTTATACTTGGCCTTGAAGGCAGCCAGGAAGTTTCGGGCTTCCGGGGTGTCCATATCCTGCGGCAGGGGCGGGCTGATGAAGAAGTAGCCGGCGGCGGCCTCGGACCCCGCGATCTTGACCAGATCCTGGTGGTTGGCCGCGTCGCCGCCCATCATGGGCACGTTCCAGCCCATTTCCTTTTTCTGGCGCAGCAGCATGCCGGTTTCAGGATAGTAGCCGGTGAAGAAGACCAGGTCCGGACCGGCGGCCTTGAGTTTGGTCAGAATGGCGGTGTAGTCGCGCTCGCCGGGGGTCAGGGCGTCGTAAAAGATAACCTTCACGCCGGCCTTTTCCAGGGCCGTGCGGGTTTCCTCGGCCAGGCCCTTGGCGTAGGAGGAATTGTCGTGCAGCAGGGCCACGGCCTTGTAGCCGCCCTTGACGATGGCGGCCGCTGCGGATTTGCCCTGGGCGTCATCGCGCGGGCAGGTGCGGAAAAAGAGCGGCAGGCCTTTTTCGGTCAGGCGCACGCTGGTGGAACCCGTGCCGATCTGCACCAGACCGGCTTCGTCCAGAATGCTCTGGCTGGCTTCGGTCACAGCCGAGCCGTAGGTGCCGATGACAGCCACCACGCCCGCCGAGGCCAGCTTTTGCGCGGCCAGCGCGGCCGTGCGGGGATCACCGGCGTCGTCTTCCACCACCAGTTCGATCTTCCGGCCGTTGACGCCGCCCTTGCTGTTGGCTTCATCTACCAGCAGGGTGACGATGTTCTTCATGTCCTGGCCTTCCGAGGCCCATTTGCCCGTGAGCGGGCACATCAGCCCCACCTTGACGTCGGCGGCCAGAGCCGCCGTGGGCAGAAACAGGGCCAGGGCCAGCGCGCCCAGCCAAAAATGCAGTCCTTTCATGGAATACCCCCATCCCGGTATGCGATAGTTTCAGCGAACAAGCAGCATACTCCAAAATGCAAGAAAGCAAAAGCCCCCGGCCGGGCCTCCGCGAAATGGGGACGGCGCGCGGCCGGAACAGGGCCGGACGCACGACTTGTCATAAAAAAAGAAATGATTCTTTTCCATTGTAACACAGTCGTAAACCTCGACAGCTAAAAGAAATTGCTATAGGATGCAATATATAAGTCAGCGGAGCCAGAAGGGAGACAACAGGCTTTCTGCAAACGCCTTTTTTCCGTTTTTGTTCCGTTGCCGGCCGGATATCTCCGGACCGTTTCCACGGGTTATGCGCTGCCCTTCGCTCCTGACCCTTCCGAACCTCCCGCAGCACCGCCCGGCCATCATCCTAACCCTGTACGCCAAGGAGGCAGTATGCGGTTCAGTTTTGACAAGGCCGCCTGCCAGAATACACGCAGAGCACTACGCAAGGAATGGCTGCTGACCAATGGACTGGGCGACTATGCCAGCAGCAGCATTCTCTGCTGCAATACCCGCAAATACCACGGCCTGCTCACGGTCAACACGCCGCTGGGGCGGCATGTGCTGCTCTCGGCGCTGGAGGAATCGGTGCTGGGCGGCGGCAAGGAATTTTTTCTCTCCACCCGCCAGCACCCCAGAACGCTCTACCCGCACGGGCACGAATACCTGGAGAGCGTCCGCCTGGACCGCTGGCCCGAATTCACCTACCGGGTGGGCGACGTGCGCCTGCGCCGGGAGATGCTTCTGATCCACGGCACAAGCCGCCTGGTGTTGCGCTGGTCCATCCAGGGCCTTTCCAAGCTGCCGCCCCTGACCCTGCGCATCAAGCCTCTGCTGGCCTACCGGCACTTCCACGCCCTGACCACGGCCAATCCCCATCTGAACGCGCACACCACGGAACTGCCGCAGGGCTTCAGCATCACGCCCTACGACGGCCTGCCCACGCTCTTTGTGCAGGTGCGCGGCCCCCACACCTTCCTGCCCGCGCCGGACTGGTTCCACCATGTGGAATACATGCAGGAGCGCGAACGCGGCTTTGCCGACAGCGAGGACCTGTTCCAGCCCGGCATTCTGGATATCCCCCTGCCCCCCCTGCCTGAGGGCGGCAGCGTCTACATGGCCGTGGGCACCGAGCCCGCGACGGAAGACCTGGAGGAACTCTGGGAGGCCGAGAGCCTGGCCCGGATCCGCTCCCACGAAAACGGCGAGGCCGGACTCATCGGCCATCTGGCCCGGGTGGGACGGCAGTTCTGCATTGAAACCCCGTCCGGCCGTCCGGCGGTGCTGGCCGGCTACCACTGGTTCGACGCCTGGGGCCGCGACACACTGATTTCCCTGCCGGGTCTGGCTTTTTACGGCAAGCGCACCGACTTCGGCCTGCGCGTGCTGGAGCAGGTGGCCGGAAGCCTGAAAAACGGTCTGGTGCCCAACTGCTTCGCCGAGGACGGCAATCACGCCTACAATTCGGCGGACGCCTCCCTCTGGTACGCCTTTGCCGTGCAGTGCTACCTCAAGGAGAATCCCGACGGCCTGAACTGGGTGCGCGAGCACGCCTGGCCCGCGCTCAAGGCCATTGTGGAGGGCTATCGCCGCGGTCCGGGCATGGACATTTACGTGGACGAAAACGGCCTGCTGCACGCGGGCAACGAGCACACCCAGCTGACCTGGATGGACGCCCAGGCCGACGGCCGCCCGGTGACGCCGCGTCACGGCTGCCCGGTGGAACTGAACGCCCTCTGGTACAACACACTGGCCTTTGCGGATCATCTGGCCGCCCTCTTCCGCGAGCCGGAATGGGAAGACGCCAAAGCCCTGCGGGCCTTGCGCACCAGCTTTTTCGAACATTTCTGGGTGGCGCGCGGCGGCGGCTATCTGGGCGACGTCTGGCGCGAAGGGCTGCTGGACCAGAGCGTGCGGCCCAATCAGATTCTGGCCGTCTCCCTGCCCTATCCCGTGCTGGAAGAGCAGCACCAGCCCCAGGTGGTGGAATGCGTACGCAACAAGCTGCTCACGCCCTTCGGCCTGCGCACACTTTCCCCCGACGATCCCGGTTACCGCGGCCGCTACGAGGGCGGTCCGGCCGAACGCGACGCCGCCTACCACCAGGGCACGGTCTGGCCCTGGCTGCTGGGCCACTACACCGACGCCCTGCTGCGGGTGGCCTGGGATGTGGACGGCGCGGCCCAGGCCCTGCTGAACCGGGTGACCCCGCTGTTCTGCGACCACCTCGCTGACGCGGGCCTAGCTTCCATTTCCGAAATTTTTGACGCTTCGCCGCCCTACCGGGCCAACGGCTGCATCGCTCAGGCCTGGAGCGTGGCGGAATGCCTGCGCATGCTGGTCCTGCTCAAACAGGCGGCCCCCACTGTGTATGCGGCCTGGGAAAAACTGGCGGCCCACCGCCTGGCCAATCCCATTTCAGGGGATACGGCCGGTGTCTGCCGGGTGTCCCTGCCGCTTTCCGAATGACGCTTTCCGAATGATCGGACAGTGAGTGTAGTTAAGACAGTAAGATAACTTTACGAGGGAGCTTCCACGGGGCCGGACGGTCCCGCGCTCCAGAAAATAAAGAGGAACCATCAATGCGAGTGCTTATGTTCGGCTGGGAATTTCCGCCGCATATCAGCGGCGGCCTGGGCACTGCCTGCTACGGCATGACCCAGGCCCTGGCCAAAAAGGGCGCGGAGATCATCTTTGTGCTGCCGCGCGCCGGTGAGGGCGGGCAGAACGGCTTTCTGCGGCTGGAATCCGCTTCGGGCACGCTCATCAGTGAAGATGCGGCCGAACGCATGCTCCGGGCCGGGCAGGATGTCTGGCAGGAGAACGTCCGCTTTCTGGCCGTTTCCAGCCCGCTCACCCCGTACCTCACGCCGCAGGACTACGCGGAGTCGCTGCGCTGGCTGAACCGCACGCCGGACAGCGCCGACGCGCTCACCCGCCCCGGCGCGCCTTTCACCTTTCAGCTCAAGGGCGGCTACGGCCCGGACCTGATGAGCGAAGTGCGCCGCTTCAGCCGTCTGGCCTCGGCCATCGCCCTGCGCGAAAACTTCGACGTGATCCACGTTCACGACTGGATGACCTATCCCGCGGGCATGCTGGCCAAAGCCCTGACCGGCAAACCCCTGGTGGCCCACATTCACGCCACGGAATATGACCGCAGCGGCGAAAACATCAACGGGCAGGTGGCGGGCATCGAACGCGCCGGCCTGCTGGCCGCCGATCTGGTGGTGGCCGTGAGCCGCCTGACCCGCCAGACCGTCATCGAACGCTACGGCGTGCCGCCGGAAAAGGTGGTGGTGGTCTACAACGCCGTGGCCCGGCATGAAGTGGAGCGCCGCTACGAAATTCCGCCGCGCATCCGGCATGAGAAAAGGGTGCTCTTTCTGGGCCGGGTCACGTTCCAGAAAGGGCCGGAATACTTCATGGAGGCGGCCCGTCTGGTGCTGCAAAAAATCCCCAACGCGCGCTTTTTCATGGCCGGGAGCGGCGACATGCTGCCCCGACTCATCCGCCGCGCGGGACAGTTGCGCATCGGGCACCGTTTCCACTTCGCCGGATTTCTGCGCGGCGAGCAAGTGGACCGCATGTTCGCCCTCAGCGACCTTTATGTCATGCCTTCGGTGTCCGAGCCTTTCGGCATCACGCCGCTGGAGGCCATGCTTTACGACGTGCCGGTGCTGCTCTCGCGCCAGTCCGGCGTGTCCGAAGTTCTGGAACACGCGCTCAAGGCCGATTTCTGGGATACCCGCGACATGGCCGACAAAATCTGCGCGGTTCTGCGTTACCCCTGCCTGGCTGCGGAACTGGTGAAAAACTGCCGGGAAGAAATGAAATCCATCCGCTGGGAAAATGCCGCGGACCAACTGATGGCCGTTTACCACAACGTCTCCGGAGGTAACTGATGCCAGCGCTCTGCCTTTGTTACGAAGTACACGAACCGTACCGGCTTCGCCGTTACACCGTTTTTGATATGGGTCAGAATTCAGTGTATGAAGACGACGACCGCAACTGCGACGCGCTACTGCTCACCGCCCGCGCCTGCTACCTGCCCATGAACGATCTGCTGCTCAAGCTGATCCGCCGCTACGGCAAGGATTTCAAGGTGGCCTTCTCCATCTCCGGCACGGCCCTGGACCAGTTCGAGCAGTACGCGCCCGAGGTGGTGGACAGCTTCAAGGCCCTGGCCGACACCGGCTGCGTGGAGTTTGTGGCCGAAACCGGCCCGCACTCCCTGGCCTTTCTCTATTCCAGGGATGAATTCGACCTCCAGGTCAAGGAACACTGCGCGCGGATCAAGCGTCTGTTCGGCAAAAAGCCGGTGACCTTCCGCAACACGGAATTCTTCTACAACAACGACCTGCCCGTGGCTCTGGAAAAACTGGGCTTCAAGGTCGTGCTGGCCGAAGGCGCGGACCATGTGCTCGGCTGGCGCAGCCCCAACTATGTTTACAGGCCGGTTTCCACGCCCAACATGAGCCTGCTGCTGCGCAATATCTCACTGTCCGCTGACATCGGCCTGCGCTTCAGCGACCACGGCTGGAACCAGTGGCCGCTCACGGCGGAAAAATACGCCGATTGGTGCCACAGCGTCGCCGACTCGGCGGAACTGATCAACATCTTCAACGATTACCATTGCTTCGGCCTGCGCCACAGCGGGGAAACGGGCATCTTCGACTTCATGGAGGCCCTGCCCGCCGCCGTTCTGTCCCGCAAGGACTTCCGCTTCACGACGCCCGCCGAGGCGGTGAAAAAGATCGAACCCGTGGGCGAGATCGACGTGCCCGAATTCATGTCCTGGGACGACGAGGGCCGCGACCTCACGGCCTGGCTGGGCAACGACATGCAGAAGGACGCCATTCACGCCCTCTATGCCCTGGCCCCGCGCGTGCGCAAGGTCAACGCGCCGGATCTGACGCACGACTTTGAGCGCTTGCAAACGTCCGATCACTTCCGTTATATTTCAACCAAATGGTTCGCCGACTTTCTCTCCGACCGCCCCAATCCCTTTAACAGCCCGTATGACGCCTATATCACCTATATGAACGTGCTGGCGGACTTTGAAATGCGCCTGACGGCGGCGGAAGAAACACTGGCGGCAACCGGAGCCGCGACGAAAAAAACGCCCCGCGCGAAAGCCCCGGCCGACGCCGGAAAGAAAAAAGCCGCTCCCCCCGCCAAGGCGGGAGCCAAAACAAGAAAAACACCCGCCTGATCTCTGTTGAGCGCGACTGATGTTTCGCTCTCCGCCCGGAAAGTCGCGCTTTCCGGACGGAGAGCGGAAGCCGTCGCCTCAACCGGTTCCGAGCAGGACGGGCTCACAAGGAGTCTCTCATGGATTTCAACAACGCTCCCGTCACGCTCTTTGAAGTAAGCTGGGAAGTTTGCAACAAGGTCGGGGGCATTTATTCCGTGGTCAGCAGCAAGGCGCTGCAGGCCGTGGAAACCTTCGGCGAAGACTACTTCCTGCTGGGCCCCTCCCTGCAACAGAACGCCGGTTTCGAGGAAACGGACGAGCACATCTGGGATTCCCTGCGTCTGGCCCTGAGCACCAAGGATCTCAAATGCCGCCTGGGCCGCTGGAACATACCGGGCCGCCCCAAGGCCATTCTGGTGGATTTTTCCAAGCGCTACGGCAGCAATCAGCTGTTGTACGAAATCTGGAAAAACTACGGCGTGGACTCCCTGTCCGGCGGCTGGGACTACATCGAGCCGGTCATGTTCGCCACGGCCTGCGGCGAGGTGATCGCGGCCATCCACGAAAGCCTGGTGCAGCCGCTGGGCGGGCGCTCTGTGGCCCACTTCCACGAATGGATGTGCGGCGCGGGCCTGCTGAGCGTGAAAAAACTGGCCCCGGCCGTCGGCACGGTCTTCACCACCCACGCCACCATGCTCGGCCGCGCTCTGGCCGGAACCGGACGCGACATTTACAGCAATCTGCGCAGCATCAACCCCGCCACCGAGGCCGCCACGCAGAACATCACGGCCAAATGGTCCATGGAGAGCACCTCGGCGCGCGAGGCCGACGCCTTCACCACGGTCAGCCCCATCACCGGCGAGGAATCCACGGTCTTTCTGGGCCGCAAGCCCGACGTCATCACGGTCAACGGCCTGGATCTGCGCGTGATTCCCGACTTTTCGGAGGAACGCGAAAAACCGCTGGCCAACCGGGCCAGAGTGCTGGAGGCGTCGGAGCGCTTCCTGCGCTGCAAACTGCCGGAAAACACCCGCATCTTCGCCATTTCCGGCCGCTATGAGATGCACAACAAGGGCGTGGACATCTTTCTGGAGGCCCTGGCCCGCGCGGACCAGAACCTGGCCGGTACGGACGCGTCCATCCTGGCGCTCTGCCTGGTCATGGGCGGGCACACGGGCGTCAATCAGGCGGCCGTCTCCGGCGACCCCAACGCCACGGACAACGGCCTGCCGTTCATCTGCACCCATTACGCCTGGAATGCCCCGCAGGACCCCATCATCAACACCTGCCGCCGTCTGGGCCTGAACAACACCTGCGACAAGCACGTCAAGGTCATCTTTGTGCCGGCCATGCTGGACGGTAACGACGGCTTTCTGAACATGCCCTACGAGGACGTCATCTCGGCCTGCGACGTGGGCTTCTTCCCCTCCTGGTACGAGCCCTGGGGCTACACCCCGCAGGAATGCGCGGCCTGGTCCGTGCCCACCCTGACCACAGACCTCTCGGGCTTCGGCATGTGGGCGCGCGAGATGGCCCAGGAAGAGGCCGAACCGCGTCCCGGCGTGCATGTGATGCCCCGGCGCGGCATGAATTTCGAACAGAGCGCGGCGGCCCTGCACGAGCGCGTGCTGCGGGCCGCGGCCAGCTCGCCCGAGGACCTGGCCTTGTGGCGTAAAAACGCCCGCGATCTGGCCGAGCAGACCTCCTGGCGCTACTTTTTCTCCCATTATATCGAGGCGTTCCAGCTCGCGCTGGAAAAAGCCGACACGCGCATCAGCCATGAGAGCAACGGCCGCGAAAGCCTGAACCGCATCCTCACGGCCTCCTGTTCGGTGACGCCCTTTTTGCGGCCGATCATGGCCGTGGCCGAAGTGCCCAAGGCCCTGTCCCGCCTGCGCGACCTTTCCGCCAACCTCTGGTGGTGCTGGCAGGACAAGGCCAAGGCCCTGTTCATGGCCCTCAACCCCCAGCTCTGGAACGAATGCCGCAATCCCATCCGGGTGCTGGAAGAAGCCGATCCCGAGCGCCTCAACTACCTCATTTACAATGAGGAGTACATGAACCTCTACGACGAGGTGCTGGCCGAATTCGACAGCTACATGGCCCAGCCCCTGCGCGTGCTCAGCGAGCATGTGACGCCGGAACACCCGGTGGCCTATTTTTCCACGGAATACGGCATCAATGAGTCCGTGCCCATTTATTCCGGGGGCCTGGGCGTGCTGTCCGGCGACCATCTCAAATCCGCCTCGGACATGGCCGTGCCCCTCTTCGGCATCGGCCTGCTCTACAAAAACGGCTACTTCAAGCAGGAGATCGACGCCGACGGCCGTCAGGTGGCCCAGTATCCCGTCAACAATTTCGCCCATCTGCCGGTCAAGCCGGTCTATGATGAGGCCGGGGAAGCCGTTTTCGTGCAGCTGGAGCTGCCGGGGCGGATTCTCTTCGCCAGGGTCTGGAAAATGCAGGTGGGGCGCGTTTCCCTCTATCTCATGGATACGGACACCCGCCGCAACAGCGACGAGGACCGCAAGATCACGGACCGCCTGTACGAGGCCAACCGCGAGATCCGCCTCCTGCAGGAAATGCTGCTGGGCATGGGCGGCATGCGCCTGATCCGCACTCTGGGCCTGACCCCCCACGTCTACCACATGAACGAGGGGCACTCGGCCTTCATGGTCATTGAGCGTCTCCAGGAATGCATGATCATGGGCATGAGCTACGCGGAGGCCACGGCGCGGGTGCGCTCCAACACGGTATTCACCACCCATACGCCGGTGCCCGCGGGCAATGAGGCCTTTTCCCTGGACCTCATGGGCCGCTATTTCGGCGGCATTGCCTCCAATCTCGGCCTTTCCTGGCCGGAATTCGTCCAGCTCGGCCAGATGGAAGGCGGCAACAGCCAGTCCTTCGAGATGACCGTCCTGGCCCTGCGCCTTTCCTCCAAGGCCAACGGCGTGAGCCGTCTGCACGGCGAGGTTTCGCGCCATATGTGGAACAAGCTCTGGAAAAGCCTGCCCCTGGCCGAAACGCCCATCGGCTACGTGACCAACGGCGTGCACACGCCCTCCTACGTGGGCATGCACATGCACGAGATCCTCAGCCAGTATCTGGGGCCGGACTGGCTTCAGGCCAGGCCGGATTCCCCGGTCTGGAGCAAGGTGGACGAGATCCCCGACGACGTGTACTGGTCGGCCCGCATGACCCAGAAAGAAGATCTGCTGGACGCCCTGCGCGCGCGCATTCCGGCCTTCGCGCAGAAATTCCAGCTCAACCGGGCCCAGCGCAAGAGCATGGAAACCCTGCTCAAGCCGAACACCCTGCTCATCGGCTTCGCCCGGCGTTTCGCGCCCTACAAGCGGGCCACCCTGCTCTTTGCCGACCCGGACCGCCTGGCGCGCATTCTCAATGATCCCCAACGGCCCGTCTGCCTGATCTTCGCCGGAAAGTCCCATCCGGCGGACGAGGCCGGCATCAACCTGATCCAGGAAGTGCTGCGCATGAGCCGCGACGAGCGCTTTTTGGGCAAGATATTCTTCATGGAAGATTACAGTCTGGCGGTTTCCCGCCTGCTGGCCCAGGGCTGCGACGTCTGGCTGAACACGCCGCGCCGCCCGCATGAGGCCTCGGGCACCAGCGGCATGAAGCTGCCGGTCAATGGCGGCATCAACCTGAGCATCTCCGACGGCTGGTGGTGCGAGGGCTACAACCGCCAGAACGGCTGGACCATCGGGCCGATGGTCACCACCGAACTGCCCAGCGGCGAGCAGAACGACTACGACGACGCCGAGGCCCTGTACACCCTGCTGGAAAACGCCGTGCTGCCGCTCTACTTCGATATGAACAACGCCGGGCTGCCCACCAACTGGATCGCCATGTCCAAACGCTCGCTGAAAAGCCTCACGGCCATGTACAGCAGCAACCGTATGCTCAACGACTATATCCATCAGGCCTATCTGCCCGGCGCCAAGCGCCGCGACATGTTGGCCGAAAACGACTGGGCTCTCTGCCGCCACCTGGCCGCCTGGCAGCAGGATCTGCCGGCGCGCTTCGGCACGATGAAGATGGAGGAAATCCTCATCAGCGGCGCGGACGGCAACACCATGACCTGCGGCGAGCCCGTCAACATCCGCCTGCACATGCATCTGGGACAGATGAAACCCGAAGAAATCCTGGTGCAGCTGGTCATCGGCCGCGCCTACCCCAACGGCAACTTCCGCAGCAAGCCCGAGGTGCTGCGGCTTGAACCCCGCACGGCGGACCACGGCGATAACGGCATGAACTACTCCGCCACGTATATCCCCACCCATAACGGACTTTACCGTTACGGCATCAGGGCCACGCCCGTGCACAAGGGTCTGGGGTCGCCCCTGGAAACCGGCCTGGTGCTCTGGGGCTGAGACCGGAATACCTGTCTTTCGTACAGGGGGGGGCGCGCCATACGGCGCGCCCCCCCCTTACGTTTGTTCGCCGCGCACGGCGCAGTGCCGGAAATCCCGGCTCTGAAACGCCGCGTGTAAGGCACGCGCACATCACGCCGTATCAGGATGCGGATTGTGCCGCTTTTACAGCTACGCCTTTCCCGCTTCTCCCGCCCCACGTTACGCAGCGCTTTTTTCCGCTTTTCCCGCCGGGAAATTCCTTCTTGACAAATTCTGGCGCGTCCAATATATTAAATATAAATAAAATATATTATATTTTAATACTTAATAACCCATTTTACCATGGAGAAATAAACAGCGCCAGACAGCGTCCCAGCCGCCCCGAGCTCGTGCAGCAGTCCCGCACTTCACCTCAACGTTGTGGAGACCGGCTATGAAAAGAGCTTCCATCGTCACCCTATTCCTTCTGTTCTGCTGCGGATTATGCCCGCCGCAATCGACGACAGCGGCCCCCAATGAGTTGACGGTGATTATGAAATCGCCGCCCATGCACCTGAACAGCGCGCTGACGTCGAGCACGCAGAGCATCCAGATCGCCACCCAGATATTCGCCAGCCCCCTGCGTTACGATCTGAACTGGACCCCCCATCCCTACCTCGCCTCGTCCTGGGAATTTTCCGAAGATAAAAAAAGCCTCACCCTGCATCTTGTTCCCGAGGCGACCTTCCATGACGGCAAACCCGTCACTTCCGAAGATGTGGCTTTTTCCATCTTGACGATCAAGCAGAACCATCCCTTCAAAACCATGTTCGCGCCCGTGACGGCCGTGGACACTCCCGACCCGCATACAGCGGTCATCCGCCTTTCCCACCCGCATCCCGCCATTCTTCTCTGTCTTTCGCCGCCGCTGTGCCCTGTCCTGCCCAAGCACGTTTACGGCGACGGGCAAGATATCCGCACGCATCCCAAAAACATCGCTCCCATAGGTTCCGGGCCGTTCAGGTTCGTGGAAATGAAAGCGGGCGAGTACGCCATTCTTGAAAAGAACCCGACGTTCTTCCTCAAGAACCGGCCCGTGCTGGACAAGGTGATCTTCAAATTCATCAAAGATCCGTCCAGCCGCATGATGGCGATGTCGCAAGGGGAGGCGCAGCTTTTTCCGCTCATGGAGAACACGCGGAACATCGCCCGGCTGAAAAAGGAAGCCCACCTTGCGGTGACCAACCGCGGCTATGAGGGCATCGGCGGGCATACCTGGCTGGAATTCAACCTGCGCAAGAAGGAACTCTCGGATATTCGCGTCCGCAAGGCCATCAACCATGCCATCAACCGCGGTTTCATCATTGAAAAGCTGCACAACAACCTTTCGTCGTCTTCCACGGGCCCACTGACGCCGCAGAGCCCCTTCTACGAGCCGGAGGTGGAAAGCTACCCGTATGACCTCAAGAAGGCACAGGCCCTGCTGGACGAGGCCGGCTGCAAGCCGGGCAAGGACGGCGTCCGCTTCTCGCTGACCCTCGACTTTGAGCCCGGCCTGCCCGAGCAGCAGAAGATGGTCGCGGAATACCTCAAGAGCCAGTTGCGCAGGGTCGGCATTGACGTGCAACTGCGTTCCTCGCCGGACTGGGCGAGTTGGGCCGAGCGCGTGAGCAACTGGAACCACGACATGACGCTGGCCATCATGTTCAGTTGGGGCGATCCGGTCATCGGCACGCATCGCTCGTACATTTCCGGCAATATCAGGAAAGGCGTGGCCTACAGCAATATGAGCGGCTACCATAACGCCCGGGTGGATGAGTTGTTGTCCCAGGCCGCCCAGGAAATGGATCCCGTCAGGCGCAAGGAACTCTACGGGGAATTCCAGAAAATCGTCGTGGCCGACGCGCCCATGGCCTATCTGAACCTGATCCCCTTCAACACCGTGTACGACAAACGCGTTCAGAATGTGTTCACAAGCATCTGGGGTCCGCTGTCCCCCATGGACACCGTGTACATGAAGTAAATCCCCACGGCGCCCGGCCCCCCGCGAAAGGCCGCGGCGGGCCGGACGCACGGGAGCATTTTACGGGGAGGCGGTTCGCGCCATGAAAATTCTTATCCTGATCGGCAAACGGATTGTGTACGCCCTGCTCCTGCTGCTGGCGGTCATCGTTCTGAACTTCACGCTGCTCCAACTGGCTCCCGGCGACATCGTACAGACCATCGCCGGCCAGATGGGCGGCATGAATGAAGATCTGATGCTGCAACTGCGGCAGGAATACCATCTGGACAAAAGTATTCCCCAACAGCTTGTGCTCTATGTCGGCAAAGTGGCGCGGGGCGACCTGGGCTACAGCCATTTTTTCAACCAGCCTGTTTTTGACCTGATCATGGGCAGAGTGGGACCGACCATTTTGCTGGTGCTGACGGCCCTGGCGCTTTCGGTTCTGATCGGCACTCTGCTCGGCGTCTGGTCGTCGCAACGGATGTACAGCCCCGGCAGCCACCTGATCACCGGCCTGACGCTGGTGGGTTGGTCCATGCCCGTCTTCTGGCTGGGCATTTTGCTGCTTATCGCCTTTGCGTGGGTTTTTCCGGTTTTTCCGGTTTCAGGTATGGCCACCGTGGGCCTGGAAAGCGGTTTCGCCGGGCGGGCGGCTGATGTGGCGCGGCATATGGTCCTTCCCGTGCTGACGCTGGCCTTCATTTACATCGCCCAGTACACCCTGCTCGCCCGCTCCGTGATGATCGAAGTGCTCGGTACGGATTATATCAGAACGGCCAAAGCCAAGGGCCTGCCCCACAAAGCGATCATCTGGAAGCACGCCCTGCGCAACGCCATACTGCCGGTGGTCACCATGGCCGGTCTGCAAATGGGCTATCTGTTTTCAGGGGCGATCATGGTGGAAACCGTATTCAGTTGGCCCGGCCTCGGCCAGCTTGCCTTTGAATCCATTCTGCGGCGCGATACCCCCACCATCCTGGGCATCCTTTTTTTCAGCACCTTCATGGTGATTGCCGCCAATCTGCTCACGGACTTCGCCTACCGTCTGCTGGACCCGCGCATCCGCGCCCAAGAACGCTGAGGATCCAATCCTACAGCATGAGGATGAAGCTATGGATACCAGAAGTCGTACGGACGCTCAGGCCGTAACGCCCCCGGCCCTCGGCGGCGAAGCGGCGGCGCGCGCAGCCGGACCGTTCCGCCAAGCCGCGGAGATGTTTTGCAAAAACCGCGCCGCCGTGCTCGGCCTGGCGCTCCTTTGCATCATTGTGGCGGTCTCGCTGGCGGGCCCGTTTTTCCTGTCCGCCGATCCCTTTGAAATTGCCGGCGCGCCCATGACGCCGCCGCTGGAGGACGGGCACCTGCTGGGCACAGACTATGTGGGACGGGATATTCTGACCGGCATTGTCCATGGCGGCAGGGCCACGCTCGCGGTCGCTCTGGCGGCGACGCTCTGCAACCTGCTGATCGGCTTGAGCGTCGGCGCGTTAGCCGGGTATTACCAGGGAGCGCCCAACACCCTGCTGATGAAGATTACGGAATTTTTTCAGGTGCTTCCTCCCCTGCTGTTCGCCATGGTGCTCGTGTCGCTGTTCAGCCCGTCCATAGGCATGATCGCCGTGGCGATCGGCCTTGTGACCTGGCCTTCCCTGGCCCGCCTCACGCGCGGGGAATTCATGCGCATCCGGGAACTGGAATATGTGACGGCGGCGCAGCTCATCGGCGCCGGGCATTGCCGCGTCATCACCCGGGTGATGCTTCCCAACGCGCTTCCCCCGATTATTGTCAACGCGACCCTCAACGTGGGCAGCGCCGTGCTGTATGAAGCCGGACTCAGCTTCCTCGGGCTGGGCGACCCCAATGTGATGAGCTGGGGGCTGCTCATAGGCGCGAGCCGCGACTACATCTTTGACGCCTGGTGGGCGGTGACCCTGCCCGGACTGGTCATCTTCCTGACCTCCCTCTCCATCTGCCTGGTGGGAGACGGCCTGACAACCGCACTCAACCCCAAGCTGAGGAAGTTATGAGAGACAGCATCCTCGAAGTGAACAACCTGCAAGTCAGTTTTGACATCGGAGGGCGCGACGCGGTTGCCGTGGACAGGCTTTCGTTCAGTCTCGGACACGGCCGAACCCTCGGCATCGTCGGGGAGTCAGGCAGCGGCAAAAGCATCGCCTCGCTGGCAATCATGGGTCTTGTGCCTTCCCCTCCGGGACGGATTTCCGGCGGCAGCATCCGCTTTATGGGCCGCGAGCTGACCGGCATGCCGGAACATGAACTGCGCGCTCTGCGCGGCAAGGACATTTCCATGATCTTCCAGGAACCCATGACGGCGCTCAACCCCGTGTTCAGGGTGGGCGAGCAGATCGCGGAGAGCCTCATGGTCCATGCAAATCTGGACCGGCGCGCGGCATGGGGCCGGGCCGCCGAACTTCTCGCGGAAGTGGGCATTCCCGAGCCGGAACTGCGCGTGCGCAACTATCCCTTTGAACTGTCCGGAGGCATGCGGCAGCGTGTCATGATCGCCATTGCTCTGGCCTGCGCGCCCTCAGTGCTTATCGCGGACGAACCGACCACCGCGCTGGACGTTTCAGTGCAGGCGCAGATCTTTCAGTTGCTCAAGGCAATCCAGCGGCGTTCCGGCACTTCCATCCTGTTTATCACGCACGACATGGGCTCCATTGCCGCCATGACGGACCGGGTGATTGTGATGTACGCGGGCTCCTGCGTGGAGGCGGGAAGCACCCGGGAAATCCTGCTGGATCCCCGCCATCCGTATACGCAGGGCCTGATCGCCTGCACGCCCCATCTGGATCGCCGGGCCGGCAGGAAAAAAGGATACCTGCACGAAATCCCCGGCATGGTGCCCGCCATCACGGACATCGGAGCAAGCTGCGCTTTCGCGCCGCGCTGTTCCCGGGCCGGACCGCGCTGTTTCAGGGAGCGCCCCTTTGCCGCGGCATTCGGCGACGGCCGCCGCGTGGCCTGCTTCAACGCCGACCTTGAAGCCGCCGCGGGCGGAAGGAGTTCGCATGGAAACGCCATTGCTTGAAGTGCGGCATATGCACATCCGCTTCCCGGCCATGAGGAAGAGTTTTTTTGAACGCCAGCGCTTTGTGCATGCCGCGGAGGATATTTCCTTTGCGCTGAAACGGGGCCGGACTCTCGGCATTGTGGGCGAGAGCGGCAGCGGCAAAACCACCGTCGCCAGGGGCGTCATGCGTATGCTGAAACCAGCCTCGGGCGAAGTTCTGCTTGACGGGATCCAGGTGCTCGCCCTGAAAAAAAAGGATCTCCTGGACTTCAGGCGGCGCGTCCAGTTCATCTTCCAGGACCCGTATTCCTCGCTCAACCCGCGCTGCCGGGCCGGCGACATCATCCGCGAGCCCATGGATCTGCTCCAGGTCGGCGAAAAAGCCAGAAGGCGGGAAAGAGTTTTTTCATTAATGGAAGCTGTGGGCCTGCGTGCGGCGCAAGCCAGGCTCTTTCCCCACCAGTTTTCAGGCGGGCAGCGCCAGCGCATCGCCATCGCGCGCGCACTGGCCTGCCGCCCCGAACTGCTCTGCTGCGACGAGCCGGTTTCCGCCCTGGACGTGGCCGTGCAGGCCCAGATCCTCAACCTGCTCAAGCGGCTGCAACGGGATTTCGGTCTGAGTTATTTATTCATCTCGCATGATCTCGGCGTGGTCCAGCATATCTGCGACGACATCGTCGTGCTCTACATGGGGCAGATCGTGGAAACGGGCGGTGCGGACACGCTGTTCGCCAAGCCGCTGCATCCATATACGCAAGCCCTGATCGCGGCGGTTCCCTCCGCAAATCCTCTTGATGAAATGCCCGCCGCGCCCGCCAAAGCGCCGTGCGCGGCCCCAAGCCCCATTGATCCTCCACCCGGCTGCCGCTATGCCCCGCTTTGCGGCCGGGCCGCGCCAATCTGCGCCAGGGTCACTCCGCCTCTCACGGAAATGACGCCACGGACGAAAGTTGCCTGTCACCTCTACGCTTCCACGGGAGTCAGCCATGAATATGTATAAAAAGCACGCCAGAGCCTGGATCGAAGAACACGCGCGGGATATTTCCGACTGGCACCAGATCATCTGGAATTTTGCCGAACCGGCCTGGCGCGAATACAAATCCTCGGCCTGGTATGTGGATCAGCTGCGGCGGGCCGGCTTCAGCGTTGAGGAGCAGAGCGCCGGCATGCCCACCGCCTTCTGCGCGGTGTGGGAAAACGGCCGGGGCGGCCCGACCATAGGCGCGTATGCGGAATATGACGCCACTCCCGCCAATTCTCAGGAGCAGGTCCCCTATGAATGCCCGCGCGCGGGCCTGAATCCGTATGCCGCCGGGCACACCGACCCGCACTCCGCTCTGGGCATGGGCTCTTTCGCGGCCGTGCTGGCGGTCAAGCACGTCATGGAAAGGCACAACATCCCCGGCAGACTTAAATTCTTCGGCGAACCCGCTGAAAAGATGTGCGGCTCAAAGCCGCTCCATGCGGCCAACGGCTATTATGACGACGTGGACGCCTTCATCAGTTTTCATCCCAGCTGCCGCCTGTCCCTGTGCAATACCGTCTACTGGGACATCCATTGCGGGAGCAGTTACGGCCGGGTGTTCACCTTTGAATGCAAGCATCCCGAAACCTGGGGAGAAGCGCCGGAACGGATGCTGATGCCGCTGCAACAGGTCGTTGCGCGCGCGCCGGGCGCTCTTGACGCCGTCTGCCTGATGTACACCACAAGCCGCTATACCAATACCTCCATGCTGCCGCGTTCCGGCGGCTGGTACATCAGCGAGGCCATTCTGGTCGGGGGTCAGGCCACCGCGGACCACTTGGCCCCCAGGCTGGGGCAGATCTACTACTGCTGGCGCGCGCCGACCATCGCCATGCAGGAACGCATTGCGGAAGTTCTCGAAAACAACGCCAGGCATGTCGCCGCCATCACGCACTGCGAAATGCGCGGCGACTGGGTGCAGAAAAACAGGGTCGGCCTGCCCAACCACGCGCTGGCGCGGCTTGCCTACAGCAACCTTGAGCTGGCCGGCCCCCCGCAATTCGACGAGCAGGCGCGGGATTTCGGCCGCCAGATTCTCCGGAACCTCGGCTATGCCGCGCCCGAGGACCCGATCATGCCGGAATGCAGCCGTCTGCATGATCCGCGTGAGGCCGACAAGGCGCTGCGGGCGGGCCTGCCGTCCTGGCAGCAGCACTTCATGTCCGACGATTATGTGGAATACACTTGGCATGCTCCCACCGTGCGCCTGTTTATCGGCCGCTGCATGATCGAGCGCCCGGCGGAATATCCCAGGCACGTCATGCCCATGTGGGTCTGGAACGCGCTGGGCGGAAAGCGGGAATGCATTGACCCCACCATTTACAGCGCGGCCCGGACCATCAGCTACACCATTCTGGACCTGCTGACCTGCCCGGATGAACTGGCCGAGGCGAAGCGGGAATTCATTGAGCGCACGGGCGGCGGCATCGGCGGCAGCAAATGGATGAAGCCGCTCATGCCCGCCGGCGCGCCCGCACCCGTGCATTTTCGCTGGCCGGAATACATCACCACCCAACGGGGCGCCCAGGAATGGTGGATTCCCCAGGAAACGCGCTGAAAGCCATCCGGGGGACAAGCCTGTGCCCCAAAATCGCGAAAGGAGCCGCCATGCGCTGCCGGGAAAAAACCCTGTATGCCAATGCCGATGTCGTATGCATGGATGCGGACAACAGCCGGGCCTCGGCCGTGCTGGTCTGCGGGGACCGCATTGAAGCCGTAGGCCGCGAGGAGGAACTGCGGCCTCTGGCCGGTCCGCGCGCGGAACGGGTCGATCTCAAAGGCGCGTGCCTTTACCCTGGCTTTATTGATTCGCACAGCCATCTGTCCCTGTACGCGGCCTGGAAGCCCTATGCCTACTGCGGCGGCGCGCGAAGCCTGGCCGAGGCCCTTGAGATCCTGGCCGGGCATGCCGCCGGGCGTCCCGGGGACGCCTTTGTGGTCGGCTACGGCTTTGACGACACGGCCGTGAGCGAAAAACGCGGCCCTCTGCGCCAAGAACTGGACGCCCTCTGGCCGGACCGTCCCGCGGCGCTGGTGCACGTCTCCGTCCACGCCGCCTACATCAACAGCCGCATGTTTGAGATCCTCGGCATTCCCACGGATCGGCCATCCGCAAATATCCACATTGTCTGCCGGGACGGCCGCCCCACAGGGCTGATCACGGAGGAGACGGTCTGGAAGCTTTTCAGCGCACTGCCCGCCGTTTCCCTGGAGCGGCTCAAGGCGGGCCTGCAACTGGCCGTGGCGGACTACAACGCCCAGGGGTTCACCGCCACCATCGGCGGCGGCGCGGGTTTCGGGGGCCTGCAGCCCTTTATGGTCGCCAGGGCCCTGGCCGGTCTGGAACGCGAAGGCAAACTCAATCTGCACGTGCACATGCCGGTCATCGGCACGCATTACGACATGTTTGAGGCCACGGGCATGCTGGACGGGCCGGGTTCGCCCATGCTGCGCCCCCACGGCGTCAAATTCTTCGCGGACGGCTCCATCCAGGCGTACACGGCCGCCCTGCCCGAAGGCTACCACGACCGCCCGGATCTCAAGCCGGACATTCTCGGATCGTATCGGGAGCTGGAAGCCAACGTCCTGGCCGCGCATGCCGGCGGACAGCAGGTGGTGGCGCACGGCAACGGCAACGGAGCCATTGAGGCCGTCATCCGCGCCGTGGAAAACGCCCAGGTCCGCTCCCCCCGCGCGGATCCGCGCCATCTGCTCATCCATTGCCAGACCGCCTCGGACGACCAGCTGCGGCGCATGAAGGCCGTGGGCCTGTGGCCGTCTTTTTTCGGGCTGCATATCTGGAACTGGGGCGACAGGCATCATGACATTTTTCTCGGGCCCCAACGGGCCGCCCGGCTGAACCCCTGCCAGAGCGCCGTGCGCCTGGGTCTGCCGTTCTCCCTGCACGCCGACACTCCGGTCTTGCCGCAGATGACCATGCTTTCCATCCACACGGCCGTGAACAGGCTGACCAGAGGAGGGAGAGTCCTGGGGGAGGATCAGCGCATCAGCGCTCTGGACGCCATGCGCGCCTATACCACCCATGCGGCGGCCATGTGCTTTGAAGAGAACAACCGCGGCTCCATCGAACCGGGCAAGGTGGCCGATTTCACCGTACTTTCGGAAGACCCCTGTTCCACGCCGCCGGAAGCCATCAGCCGGATTTCCATTGAGGCCGTGCTCAGCGCGGGCCGCCCCGTCTGGGGGCGTTGGTGAGACGGGAACACTCCGCCCTTGTGTCCGGCGGGCTTTCGGCTACAATAACGATGATGCACGGCAGGAACTATTGGCGGAACCATATCCAAGGAAGCCCCACGCATGGCTGACATTCCAGCGCATTCAGGTCTGCAGGAGCCCGGCCCCCTGTATGTGGCCTCCCTTGCAAAAGGCATGATTCTTCTTGAGAGCTTCAAGGAAGGCTCCCCCTTCCTGGGCATCACCGAGCTTGCGCGCATTACGGGCTTTGAAAAGAATCTTGTCCAGCGTCTGAGCAACACCCTGCACAAGATGGGCTATCTGGAAAAAGATGAAATCCGCCGCAAATATTATCTTTCCCCGCGCATCCTGAAACACAGCTTCAACTACCTGCGCTCCCGCAAGACATTCGCCCTGGCCATGCCCGCGCTCATTGAACTGCGTGAGGAACTGCGCATGGCCGTGAACATGTGCGTCCTCAACGGTCCCGATATTATCTATGTCATCCGGCTCTGGATGAAATATTACCACGAGGCCTCCCTGTTCGGGGAAAGCCTTCCCGCATACGTCTCCGCCGGCGGGCGCATGTTGCTCTCCCTGCTTCCCGAACAGGAAGCCCGCGGTCTGCTGGCGGCGACGAACCTCATCAGGCTGACGCCCCATACCCGGACCGACCCGGATGAACTGATGGAAGAGGTGAGAAAGGCGCGCGCCCAGGGCTACTGCTGGCAACTAAGTGAATTCATTGAAAATGAAATCAGCATTTCCGTCCCCGTGACGGATGCGGACAATAAATCGGCGGCCATTATTGTGACAAGGCTGCTCAAGAACGCCGGGCCGGAAAGTTGCAAAAATTTTATAGACGATACGCTTCCAGCCCTGCTTGCGACGGCCGCCTCCATCTCCCGGCTTGCGGGAACCTGACCAGGAGCGGCGGGCTTGCGGTTCTGATGCGCGCGAATGCCATCTTCGCCTGTCGCGGGCCGCGCCACGGTAGCATAAAAACAGAACAACAGCGCCCCGGCAAATTTCCGGGACGCTGTCAGCAGCTTCAGGAGGGCGCGCCATACGGCGCGCCCCTTTCCCGTTACAGGACGCAGATCTCCCCGTCTTCGGGAATGCGCACCCGCTCCCAAAGCCCCGTCGCCGCCACAAAGGCCCGCAGCCCGGCGCGATCCAGCCGGGCATGGTTGACCGCATCCATATGACTGGCGATCAGCGTGGCCCACGGGGCCGCCCGGGCCACCTCCAGAACGCCGTCCGCACCCATGAGAATGGGCGTTTCGTCATAAAAACGGGCATCCGCCGCGTTGAGCACAACCACGCCGGGCCGGTGCAGGGCCAAAGTTTCGCGCACGCCTTCGTACCAGACAGTATCCCCGGCCACATACAGGGTTTGCTCGCCGGGAGCGGTAAAAACCACGCCGCAGGCAGTGGCGGGAAGGCCCCGTTCCCGCCAGTTGCGCGCGGCGGCTTCGCCCAGGCCGTGCATGGCTTCGGTTCTGTGCAGGACGATCTCCCCAAAACCGACGCCCGTCTCCGCAAGGGGCGTGACGTCCGTGAATCCCAGCGCCCGCATGTCCCGCGCCTCCGCGCCGTTCCGGGCGAACATGGGCATAGCCTTGGGAATGGCCTGCCGGGCCGCCGCGTCAAAGTGGTCGAAGTGATGCATGTGAGTCACCACAACCGCATCCACGTCCACTATGCTCGCAACGGGCAGCGGCAGATCCACAAGAGGATTGGGCGTGGCGTCGCGGGGCGACGGCACAGGGGGCAACGTGCCCTTGTCCGCCAGAAAAGGATCCAGCAGAAACTTTTTCCCGACGAATGTAATAATGCTCGTAGCTCCACGGATTCGTTGAAATTTCATTGCTTGCATCCTCGTGTTGGCATCCGTTATAAAAATGACTGTGCTTTGAACATCTGTCTGTACTGATATACCGATAACAGCGATCGGAACAAGAATGCACTTTTTTGATACAGCGTACCTGAAAGGATACTGAAGATGGCCGAGGAACAGACGCGAGAAAACACAGACCGCCGCGACAGGAGGCAAAATCCCGTTCCCGTGCAGCGGCATTGCCCGGTGGAAGCCACGGCGGATCTCATCGGCGGGAAGTATAAATCTCTGATTCTCTACAAGCTCACGGGTGAAACCTTGCGCTTTTCACAATTGCGCAAGGCCGTGCCCTGTGCCACGCCCAAAGTGCTGACCCGGCAATTGCGCGATCTGGAAAGGGACGGTCTGGTGCGGCGGGAAGTCTTTCCCGTGGTCCCGCCCAAGGTGGAGTATTCGCTGACGGACTTCGGCAGAAGCATCAGGCCGGTTCTGGAGGCCATGTCAGCCTGGGGGCGCGGCTATCTGCAAGAGCGGCGGCGTAAGGAAAAAAACGCTGAAGACGAAACCGCCTGAAAGCCTTATGCCGACGCAAAGGGGGCGCGCCATACGGCGCGCCCCCGTTCATCCTGAAAAGCAGCCCCTAACCCTTCTTCATATTCTCGATCAGGCCGGTCAGCGCCCGCGCCTGCTCCGCCAGTTCCGCCACCGCGCCGGCGGCTTCGCGCATGGCCTGCGACGTGTCCCCGGCAATGGCGTTGACCTGGGTGATGGAATTGTTGATCTCCTCGCTGGAGGCGGACTGCTGCTCCGAAGCCGTGGCGATGGCCCGCACCTGATCGGCTGTGGAATCGGCCATCTCAACGATCTGTTGCAGGGCCTCGCCGGATTTTCCGGCGAATTCCGTGGCCTCGCCGATAATCCGCACGGCCTCCTCGACCTGCTCCGCGCTCTGGCCGGCGCTCTGCTGAATGGCCAGAATGGCGTTGCCCACATCGTGGGTGGAGGCCATGGTTTTTTCGGCCAGCTTGCGCACCTCGTCGGCCACCACGGCGAAACCGCGCCCGGCTTCGCCCGCGCGCGCCGCCTCAATGGCCGCGTTGAGGGCCAGCAGGTTGGTCTGGTCGGCGATATCCGAAATCACGCCCATGATCCGGTCAATGGACTGGGCCTGTTCCGACAGCGTCCGCATATCATCCTTGAGTTCCAGGGACTGTTTCTCCACCCGGCGGATGCTGTCCACGGCCTGTGAAACCACCTGCGCCCCGGCCTCGGCCCGCTGCCGCGTGGCGGCGGACATTTCCGGGGCGGAACCCGCGTTCCGGGCCACTTCGGCCACGGTGACGTTCATTTCCTCCATGGCGGTGGCGGTGTCCGTCACCCGCGTGGCCTGTTCCGCCGCGCCGCGTTCGGATTTTTCAATCTGGGCGGAGAGTCCGGCGGCCACGGAGCTGACCACGCCCACCACGCCTTCCAACTGCCCGGCGGCGGCCAGCATGCCCTCGCGCCGGGCGCTTTCGGCCCTGTGGCGAGCCTCTTCGGCCATGCCCATGGCTTCCTGGGCCTTGGCGGTTTCCTGCCGGGCCAGTTCCGACTGCTCCCCGGCCTCGGCGATGCGGGTCTTGAGCGTTTTCACCATGGTGTGCAGGGCCCCGGCCAGCCTGCCGGTTTCATCCCGCGCCCGCACCGAAAGCGACGCGTCCAGATCCCCTTCGGCCACGGCCTCGGCATAGGCGGTGATGCGCTTGACGGGCGAGGCCAGCAGCCTGCCCATGGCAAAGGCCACCAGCGCGAAGACCAGGGTGATGCCCGCCGTGGCCAGCAGGGAGTTGCGCAAAGCCTCCTGCCGCACCTGGACCACATGACCCAGCGGCTGGCCGGTAAACCACATGCCCACGGGCTTGCCCGCCATGTTCAGGATAGGCCAGTAGACCACGCTGAAGGGCCTGCCCAGAAGCTCCAGACGGCCGGAGACGGTTTCCCCGCGTTGCAGCACGGCCTCGGACACGGCGGCGTTTTGCAGCCGCGTGCCGATCAGGCGCTTGCCGTCCTGCATCAGGGTGGTCATGGCGCGAACGTCGTCCCTGAAAATGGTCGCTTCCAGGCCGGTATCCTTTTTCAGCTTGTCCACATAGGCTTCGCTGGTCAGGGAAATGCCGATGCCCACGGTGCCCGCCACCTTGCCGTCACGCATCAGGGGCGCGCCGGCGCGCAGGGTGAACGGCACCACCGTGCCGGTCACCACGCCCACCACGGATTTTCCCTGGCGGCCCGCGCTCACGGTTTCCTGATTGTTGACGTCGTCGCCGTATTTCGGGGAATGGCCCCGGGCCACCACCATGCCCTTCTCATCGGTGATGGTGATGAATTCCGATCCCGCCATTTCCATCAACTCTTTGCCGATGGCGGCGGCAGCGGCGTGATCGCGCCGCGTCACGGCCTCGATCAGTTCGGGGTTTTGGGCTATCAGCCGGGCTTCTTTCAGAAATTTTTCGCTGTTGGCATTGTAGGTGGCGTCCGTGGCCGCTTTGGCCAGTTGCGTCGTACCCTCAATGCTGGCGTCCAGGGGAGGTTCCAGAAGGCGCATGGTCGTCAGAAGGACTGCCGTGCAGGACAGGGCCACGGCCACGACCACAAATGTGATGATCTTTCCCGCGATTGATAAGCGCATACTTTTCCTCGCTGCCGGGAGGGGGGGACAGACCCCGGCGCGCAAAGCATCCGCCGGGCCGGTCTGCCGCACTCTCCGGACATTTTTCTTTTAATCGTGAACCAACCATATGTCAGACAGCCTCGCTTCTATATATCGACGAACTTGACGATTGCCTTAGAGGTAGGAATCCTCTTTTTCCAGATAATTGCGCACATAGTCGGCCGCGCCCTCTTCCAGCGAGGTGAAACCCAGAGGGCAGTCCACACGGGCCAGCCAGCCCATGTCGGCGCGGGTGTAATTCTGGTACTTGCCGCGCAGCGTTTCGGGCATGTCCACGTAGTCGATGCGGCATTCCCGCCCCAGGGCGGCGAACACGGCCCGGCCCAGCTCGTTGAAGCTGCGGGCCGCGCCCGTGCCCACGTTGTGGATGCCGTTGACGTCCCCGCGCTCCAGCAGCCAGGCCATCAGCGCGGTGCAGTCCTTGACGTAGACAAAATCGCGCTTCTGCTCGCCGTCGGCCAGACCCGGCACATCGGATTTGAACAGCGCCAGCCGTCCGCGCTCCCGGATCTGGCGGTGAGCCTTGACCACCACGCTCTGCATGGACCCCTTGTGGTATTCGTTGGGGCCGTAGACATTGAAGAATTTCAGGCTGACCACCTCGCCGCACAGCTTCTCGCGCAGCAGCCAGAGGTCGAAGAGCTGTTTGGAATAGCCGTACATGTTCAGGGGCGCGAGCCGGGGGATCAGGGCCGGATCGTCGCTGAAGCCGAGGGAGCCGTCGCCGTAGGTGGCCGCCGAACTGGCGTTGATGAAGCGCGCGCCCTTGTCCAGGGCGTAGCGGCAGAGATCGCGGCTATAGTGGAAATTGTTTTCCATCAGGAAATCCGCGTCGCGCTCGGTGGTGGAGGAACAAGCCCCCAGGTGGACCACGGCCGAGATCTTCCAGGGCAGGGCGTCGCGTTGCAACATATCGTAAAAACGGTCGCGGTGCAGATAGTCCACATAGCGGCGTTTGACCAGATTACGCCATTTCTCGCTGCTGGCCAGATTGTCCACCACCACGATTTCGTCCAGATCCATATGGTTCAACTGCCAGAGCAGGGCGCTGCCGATAAAGCCCGCGCCGCCGGTAATCACGTACATAAAGGCCTCCGTAACATCATGCTAGCCCAAAGGCGGCGCGGCCCGCAAGTCTTCGCGCCGGGGGCTTTCCCCGCTGTCCGGTTCGGGTATATAACAGCCTGGGGGTTTCGTTGGGCTGTCTGTCTGATGGGGCATGACGGCCGCTCTTTTCCGGTGACGCCGCGTCGTCGGCAATAAAGGGGGAGTTCTTCGTATGAAAAAGGTCATGGGAAAGATCTGGACAGGCCTGATCCTCAATCTGCTGGTCATGATCGCGGGCATCTTCAGTCTGAGCGGGGAGTATGGGTGGAGCCTGTTCACCAAGGGCTTCGCGGCCGTTATGCTGCTCGCTTTTCTGACGTCCCTGACGGGTGTGATCATGCTGATCCGGGGCAATCCCGTGGGAGGCATCGTCGGAGCCGCGGGCAGCGTCTTTTTTGTGCCTATCGGGCTGGTCTGCATGATCGGCTGCCTCCAAGGCAGAGACGATATCCGCTTCGCGGGCTATGCGCGCGGCACGCCGAAAACGCCCGCGCCCGCGGCCCCGCTCGGCCGGATACATCAAGCCGGAGAAACAGAACCCGCCGGGTCCACGCCCTCAGCCGAGCCGATAACGAACGGCCGGGAAACGGGATCCTCCGCGCCTGCGACGCCGTCCGCGCCCTCGGAAAAGACGCCTGCAACGTCCGCGCTGCCCGCTGAAACGCCGCTGACCGCCTACAAATTCACGGACGAACGCCTGCTGGGTTTTCTTATGCTGTCACTTGGAACGGTCCTGGGTTTCTATCTTCTCTCCATCGGAGGCGGCTCAGGTTCGGCCTTCTTTATGGCCGGACTGGGCATCGCCGTCATGATCAGAGGCAGCCGCCGCCAGGACATGCATGTTTACGCCCTGTACAAGGATCGCCTGGAATGCGTGCCCGGCGTGTGGTCCGTCCCTGTGAGCATCCCCTATGCGGAAATCCTTGAGGCTGAAATGCGGCGCAACAAGGCCTGCATTTACCTTAACAAGCCTGACGGCCGCGAAAAAATCACTATCCCCCTCGGCTTCATTCCGGGCGACAAGCGTGAGGAGGCCCAGGAGGCCTTCGCGGCCCAAATGCGCAAACTGGGCGTGCTGCGCGAAAAATGACGGCAAACGAACCGCCCTTCCCGCGCCGTCGCCGGGGCGCGGATGCGTCGGCTCCGCCGCGCCGGACTGGACAGCGCGGGTCAAGTTTGCAATCATGACTGGATTGCCATTACAAGGGGTACCATATGGAAGTGTGCATCGCCTATATGCACGGCAAAGCGGTCATGCTGGAGCTGCGGGAAGGCGTGGTCTTTCTCGACAATGAGCCTCAGCCCATCAAAAACGTCACCGAAGAGGAACTGACGGCCTTCAGCGAGGCTGTCCGGGCCATTCCCTACAGCACGGACCCGGGCTACGCGGCCCTGGTCAACGCCAAGCGCGCGGCCTTCATCGTCAATCTGCTGGGCCGGGCCGTGGGCGACGAGTGCATCTCCCAGTTGACCCACATTCTGGACCATGTGCACTACGACGTGCTGGAATACCTTGGAGAAAACGGGGACAGCGATGCTTGAAATCCATGATCTGCACGTCTCGGTTCAGGGCACGCCGGTGCTCAAGGGCATCGACCTGAGCATCAACTCCGGCGAGACTTTCATTCTTTTCGGGCCCAACGGCTCGGGCAAAACCACCCTGCTGATGACCCTGATGGGCGTTTCCGGCTACGAAGTCACCCAGGGGCAAATCATTTTCAAAGGCAAGGACATCACCCACGCGCCCATGCACGAGCGGGCCCGCCTGGGCATCGGCATGTCCTTCCAGCGCCCGCCCACCATCCACGGCCTGCCCACGGGCAAACTGGTGGAGCTTTGCGGCCGGGGACGGGAGATGGATATTCCGGCCATGGCCCGCACGGTGCACTTCGACCAGTTTCTGGACCGCGACGTCAACGCGGGTTTCTCCGGCGGCGAGATCAAGCGCTCGGAACTCCTGCAGCTCATGGCCCAGCGGCCGGACCTCCTGCTCTTCGACGAGCCGGAATCCGGCGTGGACCTGGAAAACATGGCTCTGGTGGGCAAAACCGTGCGCCAATTGCTGGACGGCGTGCCCAGCGCGTGCAGCGCCACCCTGCGCGAGCGGGAGCGACGGCGCTCCACCAGCGGGCTGATCATCACCCACACCGGCCACATTCTGGAATATGTCAACGCGCACCGGGGCCAGGTCATGTACCACGGCAAACTCTGCTGTGAGGCCCGGCCGCGCGAAATTCTCGATCACATCGCCAACCACGGCTACCAGGAATGCCTGCGCTGCCTGGCCGGGGACATGTACGGCAAAATCGCGGAGGCGCCCCTGCTATGAGCACTGTGGATCTTTCCCGCTTTTCCTTCAGCGGCGGCGAAAACGCCGCGCCCATCGACGACCTGACCCGCCTGCCCGCCGAGGACCGCGAACGTCTGGTGCTGGCAGGCATTGACGTCAACGACCGCCAGGTCAGCGGCGCGTTCATGCAGCTCAACCACGCGGGCGTGCACTGCGAAACCCGCCAGGAAGGCCTGGATCTCATGGACATCCGCGCGGCCCTCAAAAAATATGACGGCCTGCCGCAATATTACTGGCAACTGCTCGATCCGGACAAGGACGACTTTACCCGCATGGCGCACGAGCACCTGAACGGAGGCTATTTCGTGCGGGCGCGCAAGGGCGTCAAACTGAGCGAGCCCGTGCAGTCCTGTATGTTCATCAAGGGGCACGGCGCAGGCCAGAGCATCCACAATATCGTGGTGGTGGAGGAAGGCGCGGAACTGCACATTCTGGGCGGTTGCGCCACGGCGCACGAGGCGCGCGACTCCGCCCATCTGGGCATCACCGAATACTATGTGGAAAAGGGCGGCAAGCTGACCTTCACCATGATCCACAACTGGGGCGAGAGCACCACGGTGCGGCCGCGCTCCGCCGGACGGGTGGAAGCCGGAGGCGTGTTCCAGAACAATTACATCCTGCTCAAGCCCGTGGGCGACCTGCAGATGTATCCGCTCATGGAGCTGGCCGGTTCCGGCGCGGTGGCCCGCTTCAATTCGGTCATCGTGGCCCCCTCGGGATCGTACGTGGATTGCGGCAACCGCATTGAACTCAACGCCCCGGACACGCGCGGCGAAGTCATCTCGCGCGTGCTGACCACGGGCGGCACGGTGATCAACCGGGGCTACATCGGCGCGGCGGCGGCCCCGGCCAAAGGGCATCTGGAGTGCAAAGGCCTGATCATGGGCGGCGGGCGCATCCACGCCATCCCGGAGCTGAACAGCAATCAGGACGGGGTGGAGCTTTCGCACGAGGCCGCTGTGGGCAAGATCGCCCAGGAGGAAATCGAATACCTCATGGCGCGCGGCCTGGACGAGGATGAAGCGGCCTCCACCATCGTGCGCGGCTTCCTCAATGTGGAAATCATGGGCCTGCCCGCGCCGCTGAAAAAAGCCATGGACGAGCAGATCTCACTGCTGGAAACCGGCCACGCCATGTAAGGCGCGGCCGGGAAGCGGCGACCTGACCGTCCGGTTTTTTGGAGTTCTCCGGATCAGGCCGGATCGTCTTGACCGGCGCGCCCGCTTCCGGCTATATGAAAGCTCTTGGGCCTATAGCTCAGTTGGTAGAGCCTCCGGCTCATAACCGGCAGGTCCCAGGTTCAAGTCCTGGTGGGCCCACCAACACACGTTCCGCCAAAGTCCGCCGAGGTTCGCAACACCTTGGCGGATTTTGCTTTTATGGGGAATCACGCTCCGTCTAATGCGAATTTTCCAGGGCAGCCGCGAACAAGCGCCCTATGCCTTCGCCGCATCGCGCTATGCCGAAGCCGTAGTGGAGGGAGGCGCATTGCGGACCGGAGATTATTCCCTGTACGGCCTGACCGACAGGATCGCCCTTGAACGCAAATTTTTGTCCGCCGTGGCCGGTCACTTCAAAAACGGGATAATTAATCCGGGCCGCCAGTTGCTTGATACAGGAGGTCTTGCCGCAGCCTGTGGGGCCGAAGACGTAGAGCGGTTCCTGCGGACCGAGAAGCCAGACGATCACGTCCCGGCTGGACTCGTGGAAAATATAGGAAGGGTCAATGGCCGGAGTGTAGGCCGAGGGCTGGGCATAGCCTTTGACCAGAGTGCCGGAGGGCTTGCCGCTGAAGACCTGGCCGGCGTCCAGCTCGGCGGGCTGAAGAGATTTCAATTCATTGATCAGCGTGGTCATAATGATCTCCCAAATGTGAAGAGCCCGGCTCCTCAAGGGGAACCGGGCTCTTCACATGGTATGTGCGTAACTTATTCGGATTTGGTGTATTTTCCGGAGGAATTGTCCAGAATCGTTACCCTGTCGGCCAAGTTTACAGCCTTGGGCAGGTTTTCGAGGCTTCGTGAAAAGCGCCGTATCACATCCTGAGGCGGAACGTCATGCCCGCCACGGGCCACAGGCAACACGCTCCAAAGCCAGCGCGGAGGACGTCAGGCGTATATAGACAAGCTCCACTTCATACCCGTGCTGTCTGGCTTCATCCATCAGGACGAAGTCAAAATATGACGTCAGCGTGGATTCGCGCGCAAAAGAAACGCCCTCCTGAGAAACAGGCGGGCCATACGGGCGGCGGCTTTTCCGGCGGCGATGGGCGAAAGCCCTTCCGCGGCAAGTTTGTCCGGGTCAATGACCAAGAGGTTTTCCCGTATGACCAGAGCGCGGGAGAACGTGCTTTTGCCCGCGCCGTTGGGGCCGCAGATGCACAGCAGCTTGGACATGCATCATCCCGCTTGCCGGATTTCCGGCAGGCTGGCTGTTTCCATATGCCCGTCAGGATAGCGCAAGACGTACTGCCCCTTGTCGTCAAGGTAGTTCAGCGGCACGCCTTTTTTCAGCTCCTGCTCAAGGATGAGATGCTGATTCTCCATGGCTGTTTTGACGAGTTCTTCCCAGGTCAGCGACATGGCGACCTCCTTTGCGGAAGAATACGAAGCGTGCGCCGGATGGTCAACAGGCACAGGGCCAGGCTCACTTCAGAATGATACCCCATAATTTCCTCTTTACTTAGGCTCAGGACTCATTAATTGAGATAGAAGATAACAACGGCTGCGATGCATATAGCCGAGAAAAATGTGTGGGCACATCGATCATAGCGCATTGCAATACGTCGTCAGTCTTTGATTCTACCAAACATGTTTTCAATTTTGTGGCGTTGTTTATACAGATCTTTGTCGTAGGCAATAGCTACTTTTCGGGTTTTCCGGGAAGGGATGCAAGGCGTGATGCCTCTTTCGAGCAAGGCATTGCGGAACCAATCGGCATCATATCCTCGGTCAGCAAGGAGTTCCTTGGCCTTGGGGAAGGCGCTCAACAATTGCGCAGTTCCCTTGTAGTCACTTGTCTGGCCGGGAGACAACAAAAGGAGGATTGGCTTGCCCTCGCCATTGCAAACAGCGTGAAGTTTGGAGTTCAGTCCGCCTTTTGTGCGTCCGATACAGCGGGAAAGAGCCCTTTTTTAAGCAAGCTTGCTGCCGTACGATGGGCTTTAAGGTGGGTGGCATCAATCATTAGCCACTCTGTATCCCCTTGTTTTTCAACAAGCTCCATAAATATTTTGTTGAAAACGCCAAGTCTGCTCCAGCGTATGAACCTGTTATACAAGGTTTTATGTGGCCCGTACTCGCGAGGTGCGTCTTTCCACTGAAGTCCATGTTTTATGACGTAAATGATTCCACTGAGTATCCGCAAATCGTCAACACGCGGAATGCCATGGGACAAAGGAAAATATGGCTTGATCCGATCAAGCTGGGCACGGGAAAGATAAAAGAGAGTACTCATAGCTCACCTCTTGGCACACTATGAGTACTCTTTTACAAACTTTTTGACAATTAATGAGTCCTGAACCTAGATAGCGTCTAAAGGATGTGCTTATGATGAATCCTCAACGCCGCCATGCAATCTCAGATGCAGCATGGGCCTTATTGGAGCCGCATCTGCTAAGGCTGCCGTACAAATCCGCTGTATAGCGATATGGTTAACGGTGTTAACTTGAATTCGTGTAGACACTATCTAAGATAAGGGCTGCGCCATCGTTGACGCAGCCCTTGTGAATTAGCGTTCGAAATACCGTATTACAAGTTATAACCCGCTATAATAGAGAATATTATCAACTGTAATCTCCTGCACGCCTGCCAGCGTGACTGCCAAGTCTGTGGAGGCGGTGTAGTTGCCGTCGCCGTTCATATCGGCATAGACATAGGTGTTGCTCCCGTTTTCAAAGACAAGGACGTTGTTGTCCGTGAAACTGCCGGTGCCCAGGCTTGCGTTATCAATATAGCCCATGGAAATGATGCCGTTCTGCGTCTGAATTGCCAGAACATCGCCCTCGGCAGCATTGAAGTCCGTAATGACGTCGTTACCTGGGTTGGTACCCATAAAGGCGAAGACGTCCTGTCCCGCGCCGCCGGTAAGCGTGTCATAGCCCACACCGCCGATGAGCGTGTCGTTGCCAGCCCCGCCGTTGAGAATATCGTTGCCGGCTCTGGCGTTGATCACGTCATCGCCCGTGCTGCCGGTGATGGTGTCATTGCCGGAGGTGCCGATCACGCCCTCAAAAGAACTGATGGTGTCTAGATAATATTGGTTCGACGTGTTGCTGTAATAAACGTAAGCCGTGCCGATGGAGAGATTGAGGCTGACTCTGCTTGAGAACGCCGAGTAGTCAAGCGTATCCTGGCCTTCGCCACCGCTCAGGCTGGCCCCGACCCCGGCCGCTCTGACCACCATGTCATCACCCGCGCCGCCGGAAAGCATCACGGCCCCGCCGCCCGTCAGGGTATCATTGTAGGCCGAGCCGGTCACCGCTTCAATGTAATACAGGGTGTCGCCTTCGGCAAAACCGCCATGGTTTGTATTTGTGGCCAGGTTGACATTTACGGCCTCGGTGGAAGCGCTGTAGTCGACTGTGTCGATGCCGTTGCCGCCATTCAGGTCGTCCGCTCCGGCGCTGCCCATGAACAAATCGTTGCCGTTGCCTCCTTCCAAGGTTTCCGAACTCGCGCCGCCTGCCAGCGTGTCGTTGTACTGGCTGCCGATAACATGTTCAAAGCCGTTGATGGTGTCACCCTCGGCAAAGCCGCCCGAGCCTGTGCCGGTGGCCAGGTTGACGGTCACCCCGGTGGTTGAGCTCGCGTAACTCAAAGTATCCGTGCCCGCGCCGCCGTTCAGGAAGTCGGCCCCCAGGCTGCCGAGGATTTGCTCATTGGCGGCGCTGCCGATGATCGTGTCATCGTGGGTGGAGCCGTACACCACCTCGAAATTGCGCAGCTGACCGCCACCCAGATCAATATCCACGCCCGTCGCAGACGAGTTGAAGTCGACGGTGTCGATGCCGGCCGTGCCGATCATGCATTCAACGGAATTGAGCGCGTCTGTATACTTGGCGGAGCCAGTTCCCCACACCTGGGCCGTGCCCGCGCCAACATTGACATAGACCTTGCCCAAGGCCGAGAAGTCCACGGTGTCAACGCCATCGCCGCCATCAAACTTCATCGCTCCAAGCCCGGTCTGGATAAGCAGGTCGTCACCCGCGCCACCGGAAAGGGTAGTCCCGGAACCCCCGGCCAACGTATCATTATAATTGGAACCGGTCACCGCTTCCATGTTGAGGAACCTGTCGCCCTCGGCGAAACCGCCCTGGCTCGTATTTGTGGCCAGGTTGATATTTACGGCCGACGTGGAAGCGCTGTAGTCAACCGTGTCCTTGCCGCCGGCTCCATCCAGAGTTTCCGCCGCCGCGCCACTGATAAGAAGATCGCCATAGCTGCTGCCGATAACATGTTCAAAGCCATTGATGGTGTCACCCTCGGCAAAGCCGCCCAAGCCTGTGCCGGTGGCCAGGTTGACGGTCACCCCGGTGGTTGAGCTCGCGTAACTCAAAGTATCCGTGCCCGCGCCGCCGTTCAGGAAGTCGGCCCCCAGGCTGCCGAGGATTTGCTCATTGGCGGCGCTGCCGATGATCGTGTCATCGTGGGTGGAGCCGTACACCACCTCGAAATTGCGCAGCTGACCGCCACCCAGATCAATATCCACGCCCGTCGCAGACGAGTTGAAGTCGACGGTGTCGATGCCGGCCGTGCCGATCATGCATTCAACGGAATTGAGCGCGTCTGTATACTTGGCGGAGCCAGTTCCCCACACCTGGGCCGTGCCCGCGCCAACATTGACATAGACCTTGCCCAAGGCCGAGAAGTCCACGGTGTCAACGCCATCGCCGCCGTCAAACTTCATCGCTCCAAGCCCGGTCTGGATAAGCAGGTCGTCACCCGCGCCACCGGAAAGGGTAGTCCCGGAACCCCCGGCCAACGTATCATTGTAATTGGAACCGGTCACCGCTTCCATGTTGAGGAACCTGTCGCCCTCGGCGAAACCGCCCTGGCTCGTATTTGTGGCCAGGTTGACATTTACGGCCGACGTGGAACGGGAGTAGTCGACAGTGTCCACCCCGGAGGAATCATTGATCTCGTCCGCTCCGGCTCCGGCTATGTAGAGGTTATTGCCCCCACCGCCCATAAGGGTCGAGCCGGCGTCGGAAGCTGCGAGAGTGTCATTGTACCGGGAGCCTGTCACAGCCTCAATGTTGCTCAACCGATCGCCCTCGGCGATATTGCCACGGCCGATGCCGCTGAGCAGATCCACATTCACCGCGCCCGTAGCGCCCGCGTAGGATACCGTATCTGCGCCGCCCCGGCCGTCTATGCTGTCCGCGCCGTCGCCGCCGTCAAAGAGTTCGTCGGCTACCGAACCAAGTAAGGTGTCGTTAAACGCCGAACCGATGAGTTGTTCAATGCCGCTCAGCGTATCTCCTTCGGCGTAGCCGCCACTGCCCGTGCCGGCCTCAAGATCCACGCGCACGCCCGAGTCGGAAAGGGCATAGGAAAGCGTGTCGACCCCGAGCCCGCCGGCAAAGGATGCCGCGCTCAACCCGGCTATAAAACTGTCATTGTAGTCCGAACCAATGATTCCTTCGATGGAGATGAGACGGTCGCCCTGCGCGTCACCACCCCTTCCCGTTCCGGTGCTCAGATTGATGGTGACGCCCGCTGTTGAACGGCTGTAGTCGGCGATGTCCGTGCCTTCCCCGCCGTCCAGCGTGTCCGCGCCCGCGCCGCCCTCAAGGATGTCGTCGCCATCGCCTCCGGCCAGACTGTCATTTCCCACTCCACCAACAAGCCCATTGGCGTCGGCATTGCCGACAAGCGTATCATTATAGTATGTTCCGATGATATGCTCTATGGAAACAAGAGTGTCGCCCTGCGCGTCACCGTACCATCCCGTTCCGGTGCTCAAGTTGACGTTCACGGCGGAAGTGGAAGCGATGTAACTTACCAAGTCTTCACCCGTGCCGCCGTCAATATAATCCGCGCCGGCGCTGCCGCGAATAGTGTCATTGCCCGCGCCAGCGAAAATGGTCTCGGATTTCGCGTAGCCACCCAGCGAATCTCCATATTGAGAGCCAATCAACACCTCAATGTCGCTCAGGGTATCGCCTTCGGCAAAACCTCCCGAGCCGCGCCCGGAACTCAAGCTGATGGTCACGCCGGCATCCGACAGGGAATAATCGACCGTGTCCGTGCCCTGACCGCCGTCTATTTTATTTGCCGCGGCGGAAGCGATGATGGAGTCGTTGCCGTCGCCGCAGTAGAGAGTGTCATTGCCGCTGGAATTGCCGCGTATGGTGTCACCAAAATCAGAACCGAGAACATATTCTATGTTCAAAATGGTATCGGAATTCGGCACGACAGATTGTGTGCCTCCCCCCTGCAAATCAATGACGCGGCCTGACGTTGCCTCGGCATAGCTGAGCGTATCCGGGCCTTCGCCTCCGTCGATGACATTGCCCTCGCCCGTGACGGAGATGAAGTCGTTGCCGTCGCCACCCAGAAGCGTGGAGCTAGAGCCGTGGGAATAGAGGGTATCGTTCCCCCCTCCCCCATCAAGGTACGAAGCGCCGTTGACGCCATGCAAGATGTCATTGCCGGTTCCGCCGATAACCCCTTCAATGGAAACCAGCGTGTCAGACGCACCGTATCCGCCGGAGACGCTTTGCATGCGCAAATCCACGGTCACTGCGCCTTTAGTACCGGAATAGTCAACAACGTCGGCGCCATCACCTCCGTCAATAACGTCGGCGCCGCTGCCGCTTCTCAAGGTATCGTCGCCTGCGCCGCCGCGCAGTGTATTGTTGCCTGCGACGCCTATGATGCTGTCGTCGCCGTCACCGCCATCGAGAGAGTTATCGGAGGCGTTTCCTGTGATCGTGTCGCTATGCTGTGAGCCGACTACCGCTTCCATGTTGTCGTACGCATCGCCCTGGGCCCAGCCTCCTTCCCCGACGCCGGCCGTGAGGTCGACCCGTACCCCGGCATCCGACTGTGCATAAGAAACCGTGTCCACGCCGGAGCCGCCGAGATGCGAAGTGGCGGCTTGGGAGGCGCGGAACAGGTCGTTGCCCGCTCCTCCGTCCAATGTCGTGGCGACAGTATTGCTCCCCGTCAGCGTGTCATCGAAGTCGGAGCCGATGACACGCTCAAAATTTCGGATCACATCGCCTTCCGCATGGCCCCCATGACAGGCATTGGCTCCCAGATCCACCCATACCGCCGCATCGGAGCCCGCGTACGACAGCGCGTTCGTGCCTTCGCCGCCGTCCAGGGTATCCCTTCCCGCTCCTCCGACGAGCGTATCATTGCCACTTCCTCCGAAGATGGAATCGTCGCCGTCACCACCGGCAAGAATGTTGTCCCCGCTGTCGCCTGTGAGCGTATCATTGTAAGCGGAACCGATAACCCCTTCTATGCCGGAATAGACGTCGCCTTCCGCGGAGCCGCCTTGGCCTCCCCGGGTCAGATCGACGGAAACCGCGGAGCCGGAACCCGCATAGGACACCGCGTCCACGCCCGCGCCGCCTTCCAGCGTATCCGCGCCCATGCCGCTGATGAGCAGATCGTCGCCCGCGCCGCCGATAAAATGCACGGCCTGAAGACCGGCGGCGAGCGTATCGTCGTACGCGGAGCCGATGACGCCCTCGATGGACACAAGAGAGTCATTGTCGGCATGCCCGCCCGAAATTTCTCCGGTGGCGAAGTTGACGTTGATCGCGTCGTTGGAGGCGCTGTAATCGGCAAAGTCAAAGCCGTCGCCGCCATCCAGGGTATTCTGGCCCACGTCGCCGCTGAGCGTATCGTTGCCCGCGCCGCCGGCGATGAAATCGTCGCCCGCGCCGCCGTCGATGCGATTGTCGCCGGCGTCGCCCGCTAATGTATCATTGAAGGCGCCGCCCTGTATGCCTTCAAAGTTTGAAAACTGGCCCAGAGAAGAATTGTCCGCCAGGCGAGCGACGCCGGTTTGCAGATTGGCGTCCACGCCCTGGCTCGCTCCGGCAAAGCCCAGGGTGTCGTACCCGACGCCGCCGTCAAGCGTATCCTGGCCCCCGCCCCCTTCAATATAGTCATCCCCGTCGGTTCCGGTGATCTGATCGGCGTGGGCTGTGCCAATGACGCCTTCCACATTCGTATAGCCTTGCCAAAATGCGGCGGAAAGCGTTACGCCGCTGTCCTTTTGGCTGTAGCTGATGATGTCGAACCCATTCCCGCCGTCAATGGAATTGACATCATTGGCAATATAAATAATGTCGTTTCCTTCACCGCCGGAAACGCTATTATTGATGCCCTTCACAATAAGTACATCGTTTCCATCCCCGGAATTAATTTTATTAGTATCTCCGATAACCTGAATTACATCATCATTATCGCCACTTTCGATTTCGTTATCGTCTCCCTCAACAGAAATAGCATCATTTCCGGCACCACTTTCAATCGAATCCTTACTACCGACTATTTGAAAGACATTATTGCCGATCAAATCAGTAATACTATTGCTTGATCCTTCGATATGGATCGAGTCGTCGCCGACTCCACCTAGTATTGTGCTGTGTTCAACAACGGCTGTAATCAGGTCATTGCCATCGTCGCCGTATATTTTAGATTTTGTGCCTTCCGCATATATTGTATCATTTCCAGACCCGCCGCTGATTGAATTTTCACCGCCCACAACTTCAATATAGTCGTCGCCGTTTTCACCAAAGACAATATCATTGCCGCTGCCGGCATAAATCGTATCTTTCCCAGTGCCGCCACGAATACTATTATTACCGTCGCCAGCGACTATAAAATCACTTCCTTCGCCGCCATACATGGTATTCTGGCCATTTCCCGCAATCATTAAGTCATTGCCGGTTCCGCCGTCCATCTCGTCGCCGTACATGAGATTATTGCCGTCCCCCAACGCAATGAGCGTATCGTCGCCGTTACCTCCGTACAGCGTATTGTCAGTTTTGGCGTAAAAAAAAACATTTATGCAGGTCTTCATTGCTCACTTGAGCCGCGTTCGCCAAAAGGCTGTGCCAGGAGTAGAGATAGTTTCCCCTGGAATCGGCGTTGATGCTCATGCCGCCGACTATAAAATCATTGCCGTCCCCGCCGCTGGCGTCAAGCTCTTCTCTGCCGATAATAGTATCATTGCCTTTACCTCCAGATGCCGTCATATAATTGCCATAATCAGAATATATGACGTCGTTGCCGCTTCCCCCGCCAAGATCGTTTCGAGCATACCCGACGGTTATGGGATCGCCGCTCATCACAACCCCATTACTGCCGTTCCACGTTTGAACGCTGACATAATAACCGGCGCTGCCAAAGCTGCGGTAGCTATAGTAGTTTCCAGAGAAGTATGGCTTATTCAGCTCCCCGAATGTGGGTGTGAGGTATGTCCCGGTAGCTCTGTTGATGGCCGAGGCAATGAGCATTTCTATATCATGCAACATCATGGCAACTTCCCCCTGCGGCGGCATAAAAACTTTTGCCCTGGATGCGGGCCGGAGCATCCGACTCTTCGGGTAAGTCGGTTGATTCGGCTACACGTCCCGAGCCACTGAAAAGCCTTATCCGAGTCTATCTCGTGAAACGGCCTCGGCCAGCGCCCCAAAACGGCCGCGGCACGAAGCGCGTGATGCAAAATAAGGTGGGTGCCCGCGAAGCAAGCCCCAACCTTTACCCCTGCCCATGGCGTACGCGGCTAAAGGCCAGCGAGCGCTTTTTCCCAAGGCCTTCGGCATGCAGTGCCAGCCGGCGTTTTTTGTTTTAATTTTTCCCTATTCTCCAGCGCTAGGTGTAATGTTCCAATAGGTTGTTCACCCTGCCTCAAGCCGGTAAAGCTGGAGTTGACAGACAACAGTAAACCGAGCCGAGGACAGGGTGAACAGCCATAAGAATGCCAAATTGACTGCACGCGGTCGA